>DAHWKF010000007.1 GCA_027343785.1 Leptospirillum sp.
GATCCATGCCAGGGAAAAAGATTGGATGATTTATTATTTTATCTTTGTTTAATATAAACTAAGTAAAAAATAAAATTCCGGGAAAAATAAAGTCTTTCCCGGAGTGTTGCAATAAACGGACAGGGTGTTGTAATCGGACCACCATTTGTCTCTTTGGGAGGAGCGCCCAACTGGCTAAGGGATATCGGCTGGCGGCTTAGTAAACATGGTGAGAATAGGTATCGCCCCCACAAAAGAAAAAAAGGCAATGAAGATGATCAGGAGGCTGATGAAAACCCATGACGGAATCTTGAAATCATCCCGGTTCTGCCATTGTCTTCGTATCACGAAAACAAAAAATGTCGTGAAAAAAAGGAGCGCGACAAGCGCAGCCCCTTTCATCAAAGGATCCGGAACCGAATAGAGGATCCAGGAAATCAGGATCAGGATCAGGACCGGGATGAAGATTTTCAGGAAAAGCCGTTTTTCGAGTGGTTTCATGAACCCTCCTGAGAACCGGAAACAGACTGGTCTGCAGAAATTTTTTGCAAAATTATCCCAGGGAACGTCTTAAAAGGGCCGCATCATAAAGGTAGGGGGAGATATCCTTTTCCTCCTGCGTCAGGAAATAGATGCTGGAAACAATGTTCCTGTGGAGGTAATGTTCGGTTGTAACAGGCCCCAGCTCAAGTTTGAAATATTTTTCTGCGATGATGATATCCTCCAGAACCCGTTCCCACGCCGGGTTACCTGAGGCCAGAAACCTCAGATTCTCGCGGTTGAGGAAGTGGCCGGCGTGTCTCAGGTCTTCCTTGAGATGGCGGCAGAACATAAAGAGAGCATCTTCGAGATTTTCCTTGATCGCGGCTTCGATCCCCCTGCCGATCCCGATGAGTTCCGGCGGAACGCCCAGTGAATATAATGCGCCGGTGAAGCTGATCGCACGTGGAAGACGTTTTTGTCCGATACCTCTGGAGTATCCGAACAGTCCAATGTGCAGTTTCCGCTCGCGTCTGGGAGGGATATGCGCTGAAATCTGGTTGATCGTATCGGCTATTTCTTCGACGGTTTCCTGATAAATAGCCGAAAAGATATTCGCCAGTTTTTCACCCATCGCTATTTCTTCTTCAGAATATGACAGGGGTTTTGTAAACGGGAGCGCCCTGTTCAGGGAGTGGATCGATTCTTTGACACTTTCGATCGGATAATCATACCGGTAGGCGGATTGGAGGGTGACCGTCCTGACACCGGGGTATTCGTCAAGGAATTGTGAGATCGTGAAAGGGTTGAGCCCCCCCCGAAAGGGTAGTGAACCCACACCCATGATAGGAAAAATCGCAATCCCTGATTCCTGGCCAAATTTGTAATATTCGGAAAGCGCCATTTTTGCAGCGATTGTCGCCGGGATAAAACCCGCGTTCAGGGCCGGATCCGAACGGGCAATAAAGGGTCTGATATAAGGGGGCTTGCTGCCGAATTCTTTTTGGTGAAGGTCGGCGTATTCCATCAGAATATTGTGGGATGCGGCCAGCTGTGGGACGCCCTCGATCAGGGGAATCACCTGCAAATACGATGGATCGCTATATTCCATTGTTTCGTCGAATACCTGACTTTTGAGTTTGGCGATCTTCCGAAAGGTGGTTTTGAGGTAGATCATTTTTTGGGCTTCATCCGTCATGGGAAGGATCACCTCGAAGACCGGCGGAGAATTCAGGCCCAGATCCCTCGCAAGCTCTTCGAACGTCAGGATTCCGATGTAAGCCCTGGCGATACGGTATTCTTTTTCATACCAGATATTGGGCAGGCGAAAGGTCAGAAAAACGTCTTTTCCCAGCTGGTTTTCTGAAAAATAGGAGTGATAAAGGGAGAACAGCTTGTCGACGACGCCTTCGTCGACATATTTGCCTTCCCAGTCCCACATGTACTCCTGGCAACCCATGTCCGTGTATGTCCGATAACACTCTTCAATTTCGTCCAGCGTGCTGATGAACGGATCGTTATTGGTCTTCCAGTATGGAGCCCTCGCGTTGTCGGGGTGCTGGGTCGCCATTGTTGTCGGGATTTTCCGGTCAAGGTAAGACTGGTGATGGACGGGTGGCTTGAAAGCTTTTGTCACGCTCGACTCCTGCTCTTTATTTGAGGATGGCTAGTGCGTTCTATTGTCAGGAAATCCGGGCGCCTCAGCGCAGGATCAAAAGCCCAAAAATGTTTTGCAGGACGGCGGCCCAGAGCAAGACGAATATTCCCAGAACAACATTCATGTTCCTCAACAGACTGATGACATGACGCAAACGATTTTTTCGTTCCTCGAGAAACGTCACTTTGACAATGTCACTCTGGGATTCGGCCTGTGCGCGGGAAGAGCCCCTCACCTCGTTTGACAGTCGGGCAATGAGAATGCCCAGAAGACCTATGCCACCCACAAAACTGAGCTTCAAAAGCCAGAAGGTTTCATAAGAATTCTTGTAAGGGAAGACCATGTTTTCGAGTGAAACAAGTCTGTCGAATATGACAAATGCTCCGGTAATGATTAAAAGGGCCATGCTGACCCAGAAAACGGGCAGGTAATAGTCTGTGGCTTTCTTTGCGAGTTTTCCGCGGATGGCCGGATCGATGCCGGACAGGAGCGGACTGACGACAAAGAGCTGAAGGACCATTCCGCCAACCAGAGCGGCCGCCCCTACGAGATGCAGCCAGCGTATAAATGTAATGGTCACAAACATGTATAGGGTCTCCTGATCTTTCCGGAAGCATTTTTATACAAGGATTTGTGTCGGCATAAAGCATCGGGGGCGAGCCCTTTGCATCGTCAAGCCGACGATCGTGATGACTGAGAAAGCCTCTAGACGCTCCAGTGTATCATAAACTGTCGATTGTTGTTATCCTTGAAGAAGGAATTTTAGGAAGAAACAAAGGTCGGGACCGACGAGGGATGTTCATAATGGTCCTGATAACCATATTTTGAGACGGATTGGGGAAGAACATTGGGGTGTGACGTTCAGGCCGTTCAGAAGGTGGCGCGTGAAGCGGCAATCGCTGCGGGAAAAATTCTTCTCGAAGGCTATACGAGGGAGATCAAGATCTCATACAAAGGAGATATCGATCTTGTGACAGAAGTCGACTGGGCATCCGAAAAAGAGATTATTCGCCATATTCGGCAAAGCTTTCCCGATCATTCGATCCTGGGTGAGGAGGGGGGAATCGTCTCGGGAGCAGGCAATGGCCGGTGGATTATCGATCCGTTGGACGGTACAACGAATTACACCCATCATTTTCCTTTTTTTGCGATTTCCATCGGATTTGAATCGGAAGGAGAAGTGCTCTACGGACTTGTTTATGACCCCCTGCGGGATCAGGTATTCGAAGCCCACAGGGAGGGAGGTGCGACCTTGAACAGGGTTCCCTTGTCGGTTTCGAGGACAACATCGCTATCCAAAAGCCTCCTGGTGACAGGGTTCTCTTCTTCAAAACCCGATGATCCTGAACGCGACAACCTTCCGTTTTTCAACCGTTTGTCCCGACGGGTCCAGGGAATCCGGCGTACGGGTTCCGCAGCTCTCGACCTTTGTTATGTCGGCATGGGTGCAGTCGATGGATTTTGGGAAATCGGCCTTGCTCCCTGGGATACAGCGGCCGGTGGACTGATTGTCCGGGAGGCGGGTGGAAGGACAAGCGACAGGAAAAACGCGAGGCATGAACTGACGAGTTCCATGATTGTTGCTTCCAACGGGCATATTCATGAAGAGATCATCACTGTCCTTGGTGAAATCAGCGATTGATAAAGGGAGAAGGAATAAAAATCAGAATCTCAACAAAAATCATGAAAATCGAGAGAAATATCCTGAATTTTCCCAGGGGGTTGTCCGGATCGGGAACCGGAAGATGTCCAGGCCCCATCAGAAGGATGAAGAACAACCAAATCCACCAGCCTCCCCAATAGAACATACCCAGCCATCCCATCACACCCAAGACCAGAAACCAAACGATGCGATGAACTTTTTTTCCCCAGAGGGCAAAAAGGAAATGCCCGCCGTCGAGTTGACCGGCGGGAATCAAGTTGAGTGCCGTGACGAAAAGTCCCGTCCATCCGGCAAATCCCACTGGAGACAGAACAAGTGTTTCGCCGGAACCGACGGATGGTCCGAAGACCAGTGAAATCTGATGAAAAAGAAAAGATTCTCCAATTTCGAGCCCATAGTCCCCCGTCGAAGAAACTGGGCGGGAGAGATGGAGTCCCCATATTAGGGCGAGCAATGACGGAAAAAAACCGGCCACCGGTCCGGCAATGCCAATGTCGAAAAGGCTTTTTCTGGAATGAAGAACGGGCGGCATACGGATAATCGCCCCAAAGGTCCCGATCAGAGTCGGCGCCGGAATAAAATAGGGCAAGGCGACGGGAATTCCGTGGCGGATTGCGGCAAAGATATGGCCCGCTTCGTGGAGAGTCAGAATGGACATCAGCGTCAGGGAAAAGGGAATTCCGGAAAGAAAACCCCTGACTGAAGAAAACGGGTTGGATCCGGACAGAAAAGCGCCGGCTCCGGTTGTTGTGACGAAAGTCAACGCATACAGGATAAAAGGCAGGGCCGGTCTGAAGCGACCCGGATATGTCCTCAGCGGATTCAGTCCTGGTCCTCTTGGGAATTCCTTTTTCTCGGACGAACCATCATGACGTAGTAGATGACAAAAAATCCGATCGCCAGGTAGGCTCCTCCTGCCACGGTTCCATAATCGATCCAGGGACGGGTGTGGGACTGGTTCAGAAAAGTCGGAACCTGTCCAGGCTGGACTTTCCGGTCGCCGAAGAGAGGGAGGCTGAGGATGATGGCCACAGAGTATACCAGAATCGTCAGCACGACCATCCAGTAGGGTATGGGTCCTTGCGAACGTTCAATATTCCTTGAAACTTCGTTTCTCTGTAATGTTCGCGGATCTTCTCCCACAATTCTCCCCTTACCCAAATAAGCGATGGAAAAATGATAGCATGCCGGGGGAATTCAGGATAGGGGCTTCCGGAAATGCCGAAGAGCCATGAAAGGGAAAGCCCCGTTTTACATTCTGTTTTCGTCTGCGGCCAATTGACAAATTGAGCCAAAACATCATACTTTAAACCGTATGAACCCATTGTCAGCGACCGGTTTGAAAAATGTGTGGGCAGACTACGAGCAGGATCTGCTGGCCGTTGAAAATTGCCTGATCGAGTTCGGAGGCGATACCAACGATTATATCCGCGATGTGACCTCACATATTATCAAAAGCGGCGGTAAAAGACTCAGACCTCTCCTGATGATCATATCCTCCCGGCTGTCGGGTTATTCCGGGCCTCACATGGTTCTCCTTTCCGCCGTTGTCGAATTCATTCATACGGCTACCCTGCTTCACGACGATGTGGTTGACCATGCGGAAATGCGCAGGGGTAGACTCTCTGCCAACCAGGTATGGGGCAACCAGACGGCCGTCCTTGTGGGGGATTATCTATATGCGACCGCTCTCTGGATGGCCACGGGTGTCCACATCCATGAGATTAACGATGTCCTGACGCTCGCGTGCCGGAAGATGTCCGAGGGTGAGGTTCTCGAACTGATCCTCGACAACAACCTGTCAGCCCGCGAAGAAGATTACTTTAATGTCGTCGAATGCAAGACTGCGGCTCTGACCGCGGGAACCTGCAGGATGGGCGCCGTCCTGGGGGGTATGGACGCGGAACATCAGGCTGCGCTTGAAAGTTTTGGCTACAATATCGGGATGTCGTTCCAGATCGCGGATGATACGCTTGATTATATGGCCAGGGCGGACCGTCTGGGCAAAACGTTGGGCAAGGACCTTGCGGAAGGAAAAATGACGCTTCCCCTGCTCCATTGCCTTTCGACTGCCAGTATTCCCCAGCGGGAGAGCCTTGTCCAGAAAATCGGAAAAGGGGAGGTTTCGGACCAACAGCTGAGGGAGGTCGTGGATTTGATGAAGTCCACCGGTTCCCTGGACTTTTCCCTTGAAAAAGCCATTTCGTTCATGCGTAAGGCCAAACAGGCGCTTGATCCGTTTCCGGACTCCCTCCACAAACAAAATCTTCTGTTTCTCTCCGACTTCGTTATCGAAAGAGATATCTGAAACCTGACTCTTCCGTCTGACATCAACCCACATATTGAAGGGGCGAAAATGGCTGAACTTGTTCCATTCCAGGGTTTGGTTTACAAAAGCGAGCTTGCAAACAGGATGGGGAAGTTGACCGCCCCCCCCTATGACATTATTTCCAAGGAAGCCCAGAAGGATTTTTACGCGGCGGATCCCAATAATGTGATTCGGCTGGAGCTCCCGATTCCTCCAACGACAGAAACTCCGGAAAACAACAGATATACACAAGCCAGGAAAGAACTGGACAGGATGCGAAAAGAAGGGGTTCTGGTCCTTGATTCCCGTCCTTCCATCTACCCCTATTCGATGACATACCAGGATCCCTACTCCAGGAAGGAGCGGACGATCAAAGGCCTTGTGGCCCGGATCAGACTGGAGGAGTGGGAGAAAAAAGTTGTCTACCCCCACGAGAAAACATTGGCCGGTCCAAAGGAAGACAGAATGGCACTTTTCAAGGAAACACAGGCGGCATTCAGCCAGATATTCTGTTTGTATCCGGACCCGGAAGCCACCATCGCCCAAAAGCTCTATGCCAAGGCAACGCCAAAATTCCAGGCCACAGACCAGGATGGGGTTGTCCATTCCCTGTTGTCCGTCACAGATCCCGCGACACTGGAAGAAGTGCGGAAATACTTTGCCAAAGTTCCCCTTTTCATCGCCGATGGCCATCATCGGTATGAAACATACCTGGCATACAGAAACTTCCGGCGGTCCCAGAATCCACAAGCTGGCCCTGACGCGCCTTTTGAGTATATTACCGTATTTCTGGCCGCCCTCGAGGATCCCAATCTGACAGTGTTGCCGACCCATCGACTGATCCACAACATCCAGCCGGAGTTATTTTCCGGACTCTACAAGACGGATGGTCCGCTGAAGACGGAAGAGATGTTTTCCTACGAAAACAGGGAACAGTTTCTGAAGGTGTTGATGTCTTCGGACACGAACAAGATTCTCTTTGGTTTGATCAGAAAAGACCCGAAGGAACTCCGGATAGTGTCCGTTCAAAAGCCGAAGGGCGCCGGCATCAGGGGACTTGACAGCTGGTGGCTTCAGGAGGAAGTTCTCGGACCTGTTCTGGGGATTGTTCCGGAAAGGGTGGCAAAGGAAGACCTGCTTCGTTACAGCAAATCGGCGGATGACGTCATCCACAAGGTCGGATCTGGGGAATATCCCCTGGCTTTTCTTCTTCGGCCATCGTCTCCCCGGGTCGTAGAAGAAGTTTCGCTCCGAGGGGAATTGATGCCCCAGAAGTCAACGTATTTCTACCCGAAACCTTTGACGGGGATGGTCATGACTCTTCTTTAGTGCAACCTTCGTTATGATTTGCTCTTCTCTGGAGGACGAGCCGTCCCGGAAGACAAGGGTGTAAGGGTTTCGAGAACAAAGCGGAAATCCGGTGGAACCGGCGATTCAAATTCAAGCCAGGTTTGAAGCCGCGGATGCTGAAATGAAAGTTTCCAGGCGTGCAGCATTTGTCTGGGGAATCTTTTATCCTCCCCCGTCTTGGGCCCATAGACCGGGTCTCCGAGTAACGGGAAGCCGAGATGACGGAAATGAACCCTGATCTGGTGCGTTCTTCCGGTCAGGAGTGTCACTTCCAGGAGCGAACAGTTCTCTTTGAACGCTTCAAGGATTCGGTAACGCGTCTGGGAAGGCTTTCCGTCATGCCGGACGGCAAACTTCTTGCGGTCGTGCTGTGATCTCCCGATGGGGGCATCAATCTCTCCCCTTTTTTTGGGGGGAATCCCTTTGACCAACGCCAGATATTTTTTGGAGACCGTTCTGTCCCTGAACTGGTTCATTAAATTCATAACGACATCTTCGGACTTGCCAATGACCATCACCCCGGAAGTGTCCTGATCCAGCCTGTGGACCAGCCCGGCCCGGGCCGGTTTTTCGGGATCGCTTCCTTTTTCCCAGTCTTCGTCTTCCGTCTCCGGTTTTCCTTCCTCTGTGCGGTTCTGCAAAAAATGAAACAGGAGTCCGTTTACCAGAGTTCCGCTGGAATGTCCGGGGGCCGGGTGAACCACGAGACCGGGAGGTTTGGAGAGAACGATCAGGTCTTCGTCTTCAAATAAAATATCGAGGCTGATTTGTTCGGGTTGGGCGTTCTGCAATCGGGGAGGAGGAATCAAGACCTGAATCCGGTCTCCTCCCCGAATTTTATGGGAGGCCGGTGCGAAATCCCCGTTTATCGTAACGAGGTTTTCGTCCAGAAGCCGCTGGACCCGAGAGCGGGTGAACCCAAGGCAGTTTCTGGAAAGGTAAATATCCAGCCGCTTGGGTTGTTCTCCTTTGGGAACAATGAACTCCCTGCAAGGGGACGAGTTTTCGGAGGGATTTTCATTGATCGGTTCTGAGAGGTCGTTCAAGGGTTCAGTTTGTTTTTTTCCGTGAACCGTTGGAATCTCCCGGGCGGACAAGATTTTGTGAACCATGGGATCCGGCAACGGCCTTCTTCGCGTTTTCCAAAAAGAGCCGGATTGTCTTGTTTTCCGGGTCCTGATTTTTGGCAATTTCCCATTCCCTGATGGCCCTTTCGAATTTTTCCTGATCCATGAGAACGGAGCCCAGGTCTATCCTGGCCTGAAGATTGAGAGGATTAAGGTCTAGGGCCTCTTCCAGCATTGAAATAGCCGCTTCTTTCTCCCCCGCCATATTCAGCGTCCATCCGAGTTCACGCAGGACTTCGTCGCTGGGAGCGATTTCCATGGCTTCTTCCCATTCCATGATGGCCTCATCCCATTTCCCCTGTTCGGAGTAAAGCAGCCCCAGCAGCTGGTGAACCCGGGGGTGGGCGGGATCCATTTCGGCAAGTTCAAGGAAATAACGTTCGGCTTCCTCGAAATGTCCCTGCTCGAAGTAAATTTTTCCGAGCGTTTCCAGAGAATCCGTATTCAGGGGGTCTTCTTCGAGAAGTTCGTTCAGCATCCTGACCGCCCGCCTGAGTTCGCCGGTACCATGAAAAGAAAACGCGGTGTGCAGGAGCACATCCCTTTTTTCCATGGATGTCAGGCTTTCTTTCAGGAGCGATTTTCCAAGGGCCAGCGCGTCCTCGAATTTTTTGTGAAAAACCAGGAGGTGGAGAAGGTAAAGATTGAGCCTGTGGTTGTCCGGCATGTCGACCAGAAAATCTCTGACCCTGTCGAGCGCGTTGTCATACCGCCCCCCCAGTATCAGGGCGTCGATCAGAAGATAGCGCAGGGTTTCGTTGTCAGGGTATCTCTCCAGCATGGAAGCGGCAGTATGATAAGCCTTGAGCCATTCCCGGTCTTCCAGTGAACGCTGGATTTGTGGCACAAGATTGTTCAGGTCTTTTTCCATGCCACACCCTCCTTTTTGCAAATTTTTGCGGTTATACATGGTGATTGTCGCCTGGAGAGGAACGGATATCATCTTGTGCGGCAAACTGTATGATAAGAAGAAAAGAAACACCCACAACAATAGCGGAATCGGCAACGTTAAAAGCCGGCCAATGATGCCCGTGGAAGGAAAAGTCAAGAAAATCCACTACTCTTCCCTTCAACATACGATCGGACAGATTTCCGAGAGCTCCGCCCAGTATGATGGATAACGGATAAAATTCCAGCCCGCCTTCTTTTTTTTTCCTGTAACTATAATATAGGATCAATATGGCCGCTGCAATGGTCAGAAGAATAAAAACCAGACGGTGAGTCCATCCGTAGGGATCCTGGAAAAGTCCGAAAACAATTCCCGTATTCCGGATGGAAACGATATGGAAAAAATGGGAGATGACCGTCAGGCTTTCACCTTCGAAAAGGTGTCTCTCTATAAGGTATTTAGACAGCTGGTCGAGAAAGAAAACCAGAAAAAAGAGGAAAAAATATAATCCCCAATGGGGGTCTGGTAACCGGATTGTTCCGGGTTTTGCCGAAGATTCGACCATCCTGTCCGTCACGCGTTCAAAGTGGATGAAGGTTGGTCAGATTGAGTCGATTGCAGTCCGGGCCATTTGAGAACAATCGGATAACAACGGGAACAGACGGGCCATTTTTCAGGGTTTTCCCCGGTAGCTGCGGAAAAAGTCCAGCAGCGCTCACATTTGAGGCCTGTCGCCGGATAGAGAGCGATAGTCACACCGGGAAGGGCTTCGCTTTCCCTTTCCGTCAACACCGCTTTTTCCTTCCGGTCAGGAACGCCTTGTCCGATCTGGACGCCCGACACAATCAGAAATGTCGAAAGAAATGTTTCGGAAACTCCTTCCAGCGCCGCAACGCCCGAAATATTGCCCGCCAGAATGACTTCCGTTTCCAGACCTGAACCGACGGTTTTTGATTTTTTCAGCTCATCCATCATCTGGCCTATTTCCCCCCTGAAAGCGAGCAATGTTTCCATCCTTTTTTCAAGGGCGGTATTGATCCGGGTTTTTCTGGATTCGGGAAACGTGCGGAAATGTACCGATGAACGGCCTTCAGGATCATGAGATTCACCGAAAAGATAGGGTTCCAGCTCGTCTGATGTAAATACGAGAACGGGAGCAAGACAGAGAAGAAGTTCCTGTCCGATCAGCCGCATCGTGGACTGGGTATGACGGCGCTCCGGGCTGTCTGGCAAAGATGTGTAAAGGCGATCCTTCACCATGTCAAAATAATGGGCTGACAAGCTGACCGAACAGAACTGGCTGACCAGTTGCATGATTCTTCCAAATTCATAATCCTGGTAGGCTTGGAAAATTTTTTCCTTGGTGGATTCCCAGAGGGAAAGAATCCATTGATCCAGCAAATCCGGTGAGTTCTCCGCTGCTTTGGACGCATCCACGGAGAGACTTTCGGGAAAATCATACAGGTTGGATACCAGGAAACGGAACGTGTTCCTGATCTTCCGGTAAGATTCGACAAGTTGGGAAAGAATGACTTCCGACAGGCGGATGTCTTCCCGGTAGTCCGCTGACGCGGCCCAGAGCCGGAGAATTTCGGCGCCATATTTTTCGACAATTTCCAGTGGTGAAATAACGTTTTTAAGCGATTTTGACATCTTTCGGCCCTGACCGTCCACGACAAACCCGTGCGTCAGGACTTGCTTGTATGGCGGAGCGCCATACAAGGCCATACTGGTCAGGATGGAAGAATGGAACCAGCCCCGGTGCTGGTCAGACCCTTCCAGGTAAAGGTCGGCAGGCCACTGGATGCCCTCCTTGTCTTTCAGGATGGCCATATGGCTGACTCCGGAATCGAACCAGACGTCCAGAATATCATTTTCTCTTGTCAGCTCGGAACTCAGGCATTTTGGACAGGACAATCCACCCAAAAGGTCGGCTGGAAGGACGGGTTCGAACCAGACGTCCACACCGTGCAATCGGGTATGGTCGGACAAACGGAGGACAAAATCGGGATCAATGAATCCATGCCGGCATTTTTCACAGGAAAAAGCCGGTATGGGGATCCCCCACGCCCTTTGGCGTGAAAGGCACCAGTCCGGGCGCGATGCGATCATCCCCGCGATCCGGTTCTCCCCCCTGGAAGGTATCCAGTTCACCGACTTGATGGCATCCAGGGTTTTTTCCCGCAGATGCCCTTCGGAAAGGGAGAGGAACCATTGGGGTGTCGCCCTGAACAGAACCGGCTTTTTGCATCGCCAGCAATGCGGGTAGGAATGGCTGTACTCTTTGGCTTCAACCAGAAAGGAAAGGTTTTTCAGAAGGTCGACGATCTCGGCGTCGATTTTCTGGACGGCGCGTCCGACAAGGTTTTTCAATGCGGGGGGCAGGTCTTCCGTATATCTGCCCCTGTTGTCGAGCGGAGCGTAAATTTCCAGGTTCAGGGCCCTGCCGAGTGCGTAGTCCTCTTCCCCATGTCCGGGTGCAATATGGACCATTCCTGTTCCCTGGTCGAGAGTGACAAACTCTCCTGCGACAAGAGGGACCGGAATTCCGGTCAGGGGACTTCGGAGAAGAGGTGAACCGGCAAGAATCTCCTGACCGCTGACTGTGCCCTGAGTGACAAAACCATGGCGGAAACGTGCAAACCCCCCATAGCCCCTGGCCTCCTGCCACAAATCGGCACCGATGACGACCTGGTCGCCCATGCGGAACAGTCCTTCCGGATCCGTTCCGGTCCACTCGAGGACGAGGTAGCGTGTCTGGGGGTTCAATGCGACAGCCCTGTTGGCCGGGAGTGTCCATGGGGTTGTGGTCCAGATCGGGTAAAATCTTCGAGGAAGGTTGTCCGGTCTGATTTCCGGAAACAATACCGTGGCAGACAGGGAACGGTGGTCTTCATATTCGACTTCGGCGTCCGCCAGGGCCGTTTCACAATTGGGGCACCACAAGACCGGCTTGACTCCCTTGTACACCCTCCCGTCACGGACGATGCGTGAAAATGCTTTCAGAATGTCGGCTTCGTAGCCAAATTCCATCGTGAGATACGGATGGTCCCAATCCGCAAGAATCCCCATTCTCTGGAATTCTTTTTTCTGGATTTCCACATATTTTAAGGCCGATTCCCGGCACCGTGTCCGGATTTCAATGGGAGAAAGTTCAAAACGGTTTTTTTTCAGCTCTTCAAGTACCCGATGTTCTATCGGGAGACCGTGACAATCCCACCCCGGCCTGTAAACTGGCCTGAGATTCTTTTTGATCTGCAGACGGTTGATCATGTCTTTCAGGATCTTGTTCAGGGCGTGGCCCATGTGGAGATGACCATTCGCGTAAGGAGGGCCGTCGTGCAACACAAACAGGGAAAGGTCTTTTAAATTCTGGAGATGTTCATATTGCTTCGCTTCATTCCAGTGAAATATGATTCCGGGCTCACGCTCGGGAAGTTTGGCCTGCATCGGGAACATTGTTTTCGGAAGGTTCAGCGTGTCCTTGAATTTCACTATTTTCCATTCGCTCCTGAATGTGGGTGGATTTGTCGTTCGGGTAAGCCATGTTCAACCGAGCGGATGTTGTCAAGGATCCGGATATCGTATAAGATGAGGCCTTCGGGCGATTAGCTCAGCGGTAGAGCACTGCCTTCACACGGCAGGGGTCACAGGTTCGAGCCCTGTATCGCCCACCATCCTAAAGTTATCCGAAAATGCCCATTCTATACTTCCTGATGTTCCCTTCTGTCAGACAGACAGGGTTTCTCGGGCTGCCCTTTTTTCCAAAAAATTTCATGAATTGTATCATGTGTCGGAAAATCAGGGCAACTTGAGCGTCGCTTGTGGCGAGTTCCGACCTCCTGCCGCTTTACCGGCCCGTTCAACCCTCCGTTTTTCCAGAAATTTCCCGACAGATTCCGTTTGTTTGGCCTGTCTCTCTGCCGGTGTGGCCTTATCTTGAATCCGCATATGCAAGGTGCTAGTATTTGGCGAAAAAATATCCGTAGGTTAATAATAAATTTAATTTATTAATTTTGAAAGGATGGGGGAAGTTGGAAAAATGGGAGATCCTGGTTGACAAAAGCTTGGAAAACGAACTTCCCAGCTTGCGGCCTATCGGACAAACATGGATTTTTGTCCGGACCTGGAAAGAAGTGGAACATATTGTCAGTATCACCCGTCCCGCCCGCATCGTTTTACGTTCGGGATTTGAGCCCCCGCCGGATCGTGTCAGGAAGTTAAAAATTCCTCCGCTCGTACTGGTTGTCCCCCGGGTCCGGAGCCTCCGTTTTTCACTATGGATGAGGTACCTTCCCTTTCTGGATTTTGTCATAACGCAGGACGAGCTTCTGCAGGATTTTCAGCGTTGGATGAAGGTTCTCCCTTTTTCGACCAATTTCCAGAAGATGTTCCGGTTCCCTATCCCATTTGAATTGGAAGAGATCCTTGATTTTATCCATCTGATCAAAAAGATCCGCTACAACCTGACAGAACATCAATGGAAAATCTTTATGGCGTATGGGAAAACGGGTGAAGTCAACCGCGTGGCGGAAATCATGGGGCGTCATCCGAGGACGATCAGGGATCAGATTGCCCGCATATCGGAAAAGGTCGAGACGGAGGATCTGGAAGATCTTTTCAGGAAACCGGCAGTGGGTCTGTTGTCAAAAATTCCCGGTTCTTTTTCTCTCCCCGGGAATGTCCCCGTTTCTGGCAAAAAGAACAGTAAAACAGGTGCCGGGAATTTTCCATCACCTTCTTGATGTTGCCATGACAATTCTGGCAGGGTTTTCCGGCTTTTCCATAAACCTTGTGCCTGATCTGGAAATTTCCGCCTTCCCCGAAGCTGGTCCGGAAGCTGTGGATGGTAGAACCCCCACTATTGATGGCTGATTCGAGAATGACCTTCGCCGATGCGAGGATACGAACGGATTCCGTTCTGGAAATGCTTTTCCCCTTTCTGAACGGAGAAATCCTGGCATCGAACAGAATTTCGGAAGCGTAGATATTTCCGACACCTGAAGCGACTCTCTGGTCAAGCAAAATGGACCGAATCGTTCTGCAAGAGTTTTTGATCCGTTCATGCCACTCATCCGGTGATATCTGTAGTATGTCAGGGCCATGGGAAGCCAGGATGACAGATTTGTCGGGTTCAGAAACCCATTCGAGACGCCCGAATCTTCTGGGATCCCGATAGACGAGGCAATCGGCCGTGCCTTCGAACGTCAAAACGAGATGGCTATGGTCCGGGAGGGGTTCATCGCGGTTCCTGATCAACCATGTTCCAGACATCCCCAGACGGCTGACCAGACAGACGCCGGCCTCCATTCCGGTTTCTCCCCAGTAAAAGACCAGAACCTTTCCGTGTCTTCCGACCGATTGAAGGGAAAGTCCTTCGGCCGGAAAGTTCTGGTGCCCCATCCACAAATTTTTTGCCGGACTCCTCGAGATATGGGCTAGCCTTTTGCCCGCGAAAATGGTGTTGACAGGTAGTCTGAGGGTTTCAGCTTCGGGGAGCTCTGGCATGGTCCTTTTCCGGGTTGTGATCGGGAGAGTGCTTTCATTATTCGCTCCTGGCATCGCTTTTTGCAACAGAGAAAGAACGACAAACGGGAGAGCATGCCAGAACCAGAAGGTGAAGGAAAAGCGATCCTGAGCCAGCCTGGGGACCATCGTGCGACCGGTTTTCCGGTTTTGAATTCAATGACCCTGGAAGGGATGGCCGAACAGGACGACAGATAATGCGAGCCCCCAGAGGCTGACAAAGATCCATAACCAGAAACCGGCCAATATGGCGTTCCGACCAACGGACAGAATTGTCCGGAGACGTGTTTCAAGTCCCAGCGCGGCCATTGAGACGGCGAGAAGCCAGGTATCCGTTTTTTGAAGTAAATCCGTGACATTCGAGGCCAGGAGGTGCAAGGAATTCAGAAGGACGATCGCCGAAAATCCGACAACGAACCAGGGGAAATGTTCTCCCCTGTTCTGCTGTCCCGAAATAAGCCGGTGGCTCTCATTCACCAGAAGAACTTCAATGATGATCAAGACCGGGAGAAGATAGGCGACCCGGGTCAGTTTGAGGATCGTGGCGAAATCAAGGGCCTGAGGAGAAATGTTCATTGTAGCACCGATGACCTGGGCCACTTCATGGATGGAAGAACCTGCCCAGGCGCCATATACAGGAATCGGGATCCCGGACAAATGGGCCATGATCGGAAAAAGAAACATGGAAAGACTTCCAAACAAGGTGACTGTGGCTACAGAAAAAGCGACTTCTTCATCCTTGGCTTTCAGGACACTGTTCGCTGCTACGACAGCGGAGGCCCCGCAAATGGCGGTCCCTGTGGCAAGAAGCCATGGAAGGTTTTTTCCTAGGTTTATCCATCGTCTGAGAGCCATAGCAAAGAAGTAAGTTCCCGCGATCAGGAAGGTGTCAAGCACAAGTCCCCGGAAGCCCACCTCTTTGATGTCGTCGAGCGTCAGGCTGAAGCCGAGTCCGGCGACTCCGAGCCTCAGGACTCTTTTGAAAGCAAAACGGATCCCGGGTTCCATTGAGGCCTTGATCGGGATAAACTGTCTGGCGGCGGTTCCCAAAAGAATCGCCACCATCACCGCCCCGACAGGAAAATGATCTTTCAAGAATGAAAATTGGCTGATGGCCTGTGCGGAGAATGCCAGGATACCGCATAAGATCAGACCAGGAAGTGCAGCCGGTAAAAGTGGGCGCATATTTCCTCCAGAGGTTGAATTTGTGGGTCTCATTTTAGGGGTGCCCAACAAGACCTTGCCATTTGAAATCTTTCTGGCAGGGATAAAGACAAACAGATGGGGGTTGGAAATCGATGGGATTTGCTTCTGTTCCCGACCGGGCAATCGATATTCTGAAGAAATGGGCAAAGAACAAGGTAACCGGGATCGAACCCCTGACGGGTGACGCTTCCAATCGCTCCTACTTCCGGGTGCGTCTGGAGAAGGCCGGAAAGTCAGACAGACAAACGGTCATTCTCATGGTGCGTCGGGCCCCTGAGGGTTTCAGGGGGTCGGAAGAGAAAACAGCTCCTTCGGAAGGGGTCCCCCCGGACGATCCGTTTGTTGTCATCGGACGCTTTCTGGAGAAAAACCGGTTGCCCGTCCCTGCGATCCATTACCATTCGCCGGAGGGCGACATTCTGATTCAGGAAGACCTTGGGGATGAAACGCTTTCCGATGCCTTTGTGCGTTACCCTGACAACGAAGTTTCCTTGAGGGAAAAATCGGTGGCATTGCTCCTGGACCTCCAGTCTCTCAACCCGGGTCCGGATATGGAGTGGATGAGAAAGCGCCCTTTTTCCCGTGAACTCTATGCCTGGGAATTTGACCATTTTCTGGAATACGGGGTGAAGGCCACCACCCCTGCTGAGATGGGAGTATTGAAAAACGCTTTTTCGAACATGTCAGAAATGCTTGCCGGAAGTCTCCCGGGGGTTTTATTGCACCGGGATTATCATTCAAGGAATCTCATGCTGAATCAAAAAGGCGATTTGACCCTGATAGACTTTCAGGACATGCGGTTCGGCTCCCCCCTGTATGACCTCTCCTCCTTTCTTTTTGACGCCTATCGGCCTGTATCCCCGGCTCTTCTGGATAAAATATTGATCGACTACGAGAAAGAAGCCCGAAAGAGGGAAATCGTTCCCCCGTCTGTTTCTGCGTTGACGCTCAGGAGCCTTCTGGCGACCCATGCATTTCAAAGGAATCTCAAGGCCTGCGGAAGATTTTTCTATATAGACCGCGTCAAGGGCAATCCCTCGTATCTCGCCAGTGTTCCCCAGACACATAAAAACCTGGAATTTTTGGCGGGATGGGAACCATCTCTCCAGTCCGCCTGGAGTCTGATCAGGCCTCTTCTGAAAGATCCGGCCGATGCCTGAGGCCCGTGAGAGGCTGGGGGGATTTGTCCTGATGGCGGGAGAAGGACGGAGGCTCCGTTCTTTGTTCCCCGATATGCCGAAGCCGCTTGTTCCCGTCAAGGGTTTCCCCATGGCCGGTCATGTTATTTACAGTATGGGCAAGATGGGCGTCCGGAAGTTTATCGCCAATCTGCATGTTGAACCCCGGATGATTCAGGAAAATATTCTCGGCGTTCTCCCGGAAGGCGCTGAAATCGCCTGGTCCCTCGAACAGTGTCTGCTCGGAACGGGTGGCGGAATACTCAACGCCCTTCCTCTGATGGAAGGAATGGATACGGTGATGATCCGGACATGTGATATCGTAATGGGCTCTGATTTGTCGGAAGCTTTCCGGGACCATGAAACCCGTAAAAGTTCCGTCACGCTTGTCGTATCCGGATCGGGTCCGGATTCGGAGGCGGGAAAAATCTGGCTGGATTCCGGTGGAGAAGTCGTATTCGGGAATGACGAAAATCAATGCAGGAAATTAAAGCCAGTCTGGTTTGTGGGGACCCACTTAGTCTCCCCTGATATTTACCGGCTTGCTGAGGGGTTTTTCACGCCGCCCTTTTCCATTGTCGAAGTTTACCGTTTACTGCAAAAGGAAGGAGTCAGGATCCGGGGATTTGAAATCCGGGAGGGGTGGCTCGATCTGGGAACGGAAGATGGATTTCGGCAGATTGACAAATTTCTTGAATCCTGGCCGGAAGCGATCCATCCTGGGGCGGGGAGATAGAACCCGCGACAGACGGAGATTCGGATCCGGTTGTGGATGGAAGGGATGAAGGGCGACCCGACAACGTGAGCGCGGCGAGGTAGGCAAAAGCCATGGATTCGATGGCTTGAGGAGGCCAGCCGAACTGATCGGTCGTCACCGCGGGAATACCGGTAACGCGGGTAATTCTGTCGACCAGGTGGGTGTTGTGGCTTCCCCCTCCGCCGATGATCAGAAGATCCGGCGGTTCGTCCAGCCATTCAAGTCCTTTCTGGATGTAGATGGCGGTTGTTTCGGCCAGACTGGCCAACAGGTCGTTGACCGGGATGGGTTCACAGGTCTTGAGAAATGCCAGAAGATCATTGAATTTCGTTTTTCCCCATTGTTCCCTTCCTGTCGATTTGGGGGGAGGTTTCAATAACCATCGTTCATCGAGGAGAAACTCGACGACAGTCGACCGGGAAGCGCCGGCAGCGCTTCTCTCTCCTCCCTTGTCGTAAGGTTCCTTCCCGTTTGTCATATGTGACACGGCCAGGTCAAGCAACATGTTCCCGGGTCCCGTGTCGAAGGAGAGGCAACGCCCGTCTTTGGCAGATGGTGGGATAAAAGTCAGGTTGGCGATGCCCCCAAGATTCAGAAAAGCCCGCGAATGGAGAGGGTCTGAAAAAACGGCCCGGTGAAAAAGGGTTGCAAGTGGCGCTCCCTCCCCTCCATGCGCAACGTCCGCCCGCCGGAAATCAAATACCACGGGAATTCCAAATTTCCGCGCCAGATGGTAAGGGTTGGCGATCTGCACGGTGGAACCCGGGAGCATTTTTTTTTTGCCGTTTTCCCAAGAGGGCATATGTGGTGTCGGTTTGTGGTAAACGGTGATTCCGTGCGTGGCCGCTCCATGGAGATGCCGGGGTGAAATTCCTGCAGAGTCGCATAGGCTGGACAACATTTCCGTTTCTGTTTCTGCCAGGAGGTTTTCGAGATCTCCCCACTGTTCAAGGATTGATTCAGCGGTTCCATCTCCCGAAAGGAATTGCCTGATCCAGCTTGTCAAGGTGAGGGAAAAAGAATGGTGCTGGTAAGCGAGAAGTTCGATTTTTCCATGGATGATACGAATCAAAGCTCCGTCTACCCCGTCAAGGGAGGTTCCACACATGAATCCGGCAAATAACAATCCCCCCATTGTTTTTTCAGCCACTTTTGTCCGTAGCCTTTCCTCTATGGAGGATTTGCCCCCACTGGACACGGTCGGGGTGATCGGTTTTGTAGGCCGTTCGAATGTGGGAAAGTCTTCCTTGATCAACCGATTGACCAACAGGCGCCATCTGGCCAAGGTCGGACGAACGCCGGGGAAAACGACCCTGGCCAACCTTTATGCGCTCGACAGGGGGGGGTATTTTCTTGACTTGCCTGGTTACGGGTATATGAAAAGGGATAAGGTCACAGCAGGTAATGCCAGGATTCTGGCCTCTCTTCTTATAGAAAAGATTGCCCGTTTCCATAGGGTTCTCCTGTTGGTGGACGTCCGGAGAGGACTTCTGGAATCCGATCAGGAAGCCCTTTTCTGGCTGATGGATCTTGGAAGGCCGGTGACCGTCGTATTATCCAAATCGGACCTCGTGACGAAAAACGACCTGAACAAGGTCCGGAAACTATGGGAGAATCTTGTCTGCCGTGGAGGCGGGATTGTCTCTCCACAACCGATTCCCCTATCGACAAAAACCGGCGAAGGTTTGTCCGAACTCACCGGACTTCTCTCGGCGGATTTGTATTCCCCCGACCGCCCGGATGCTACACCTTCTGATCCAGGGACGAAGGCTTCGCGTAAATGACCACATACGAGCGTTCGCGAAGCTTTTCCAGCCAGATTCTCAGTCGCTTGTCGGTTGTCTTTTTTGTGAGGTCGTTCAGGATTTGTGTCTTCAGATCCTTGAAAGACCGGAAGGCGTTATCTTCGCGTTTCACAACCTTAATGATGTAAAATCCGTTGCTGGTCTGAATCAGTCCGCTGACGTGACCGGGGGGGATTGAAAACGCCGGTTCGACCAGCTCGGGGAGGAGCTGGTCCTTTGTCAGGTCTCCCAGTTCACCGCCATTTTCCGCATTCGGGCCTTCCGATTCGGAGCCAGCCAGGATGACAAAATCGTCTCCCCTCTTCAACTGCCGCAGAATGTGCTCACCCCGCATCCTGATCTTCTGGATTTGTTCCGGCGTCGCTCCGGCGGGAATCTTGAGAAAAATGTCACGAAGAGAGACATGCGGAGGGAGCCGGTATTTTTCCCGGTGTGCGAGATAATACTGCCGGACTTCATCCGGACTGATGACGACCGTTGACCGGACTTCCTGGTTGACGAGTTTCAGGATGGTCATCTGTTTTCTGAGCTGTTGTTTGTACCGTCTGTAAGACATGCCCTGTTCCGAAAGGGCCGCCTTGAGTTGCCATTTTGATGTAAAATTGTTTTTTTGCATGATAGATTCCACTGCCCGGTCCAGCTCGTCATCCGTTACCGTCAGGCCCTGCCTTTCTGCCTCTTCAAGTTCCAGCCTCTCATTGATTTTTTTCATGAGGAGCTTGTACTCGAGGGAGGCTACGAGTTCCATGTAGGCTTTTCCACGAAATCGCTTGTGCAGTTTTTTAAAAGTCGGGGCTAATGACCGGTCGAGTTCGCTTTTTGTAATCATGTGATGGTTGACGACGGCCATGACCTGGTCGACCAGAACTTTGTCCGCTCTGGCCGGGACTGGATGGATGATCGTCATCCATATGATTGAGCATGTCGAGAAAAAAACAAAAAGCCTGTCATTTATTCGCGTCACGGAAGCCGGGCCCTCATTTTTGAACGGGGGAAGATTCGATCCTGTTCTGAATATTGTAACTGATGACGGGAGAAAAAATCCTGCTGAAAGATGGCAGGATTTTCAGCGGAGTTTGTTTCAGTTGCCGGGACATCCAGCCAGAAAGGAACCTTTTTCTCTCCTCCTCGACAAGTTGTTCCCTGATCCATTTTTTTGCCTGGCCAAGGGAGACGGTATGTTTCGGGTTGATTTTGTCCAGCCGGAAAATATGATACCCGTAGGGTGAAGACAGGACATCGCTGATTTCGCCGGGTTTCATGGAGAATACGGAATCGAAAGGCGGGGGAAGGGTTCCACGCGAAAAAGGTTTCATCCTGCCTCCCGTAAAGGCCTCTGTCCCCAACGATTCGAGTCGTGCAAGCCTGGAGAAGGAAGAGCCCTTGAGAAGGGCATCGCGGATGGAAACAGCCTCCTCTTGTTTGGCGACCACGATATGGTCGACGATGGCTTGCTCCGGTACCTTGAACAGGGCCGGATGTTCGCGATAAAAAGCATGGACATCGCTGGCGTTTATCGTTTCAGCAGGTTCCAGGGCTTTTTCGGTTTTTTCCAGAAAAAGGACCTGTTTCCCAAATTTTTCCATATCTTCCTGTTTCTGGGAAAAATGGTCATGGAGATAATGTTCAAGATCTTCCCGGTTGACAGTAATCTTCATTTTTTTTCCGGCGCTTGTGAGAATCATGTTCTGGACAGCCTCCTGAAAAACGAGCTGTCTTTGGGCGGGGAGCCATTCGACGGGTGACTGGGATGCCAGATTCGAAAAACCCATCAGCCTTGCCGTATCTGCGAGATTTTCCAGTGTGATGGGTTTCTTGCCAAGGTATGCGACGATATCGTTGTTTTTTCCTCCCGACCGGTTACAGGTCGGAAGGAAAGAGAGCAGGAACAAAAGGGAAAACAAGGCCAGACGAAGATTTCGCAGGCCTTGTTGGGTATCACAGCGTCGAATGGACATGATTATTTGTTTTTCTTCTGATCCTGTACGACAGCTCCTGGTGTGGCTGCGGATTTGGCGATCATCGACACAAGGGCCTTGTTGTTGATCTGCACAGTCGTTGTGCTTCTCAAGTGGTTGACCAGAGCCTGGTATTTCGTCTTGTTCTGTCTGTTTTTCAGATAGTTCCTGATACCTTCCCTCGCCTGTTCGAGCGTCAGCTGAACGCCTTTGACGGCGTGGTCAATCTTGAAATAGTGTATTCCGTCCTTGAGCGGTATGGGACCGGTAATGCTTCCTTCCGGAACGCCAAAGAAGAAGGTGGAAAACTTGGGCGGGACCGTTCCTTCATATATCTTTCCGACAGAACCCCCCTTGAATAATCGGACCGCTTTTTTGAATCCGCCTTTTCTCTTCAGCATGCTGTATTCCTTTTTCGCGGTTTTTTCATCCGGAAAAACCACCTGCCGGACATCCACATACCCTGGCTGCTTGATGTCCTTCTGGTGCTTGTTGTAATACGTCACGATATCGTTGTCTGTGACCTTGACCTTGTCATCGACGTCTTTCTTGAGGAGGGATTTTCGCAAAAGACGATCCTCATATTCATGAATTTTCTTACGGAATTCCGGTGACTTGTCCAGTCCTTCCTTTCTGGCTTCCATCGCCAGAAGAGAATTGTCGACCATCTGGTTCAGCATTTCACTGGTGACATTCGGGTCTTTTGAGGAGTCAAGACCCATGTCCTTGAGTTTCTTTTTAAGGTCTGTCTGGCTGATGTTCGTATTGCCCACCTTTGCAAGGATATCTTCAGGCAATGGAGACGAGGCTTTCTGACAGGCGGCGAAAAGAAAGGGAACGGAAAGCAGGAATGCATATGTCATGACGTTATGTTTCATGAATGGTTTCTCCTTGATCAATGGAATACTCCGGATAAGTTGCACCGGATCTCAGCTTTTTCCGGACAGTACATGCCCCACGGTTTCGAGGTCATTGACAAATGTGGATTGCGATCCCAGCATGCAAAGCGTCATGTCCGGGTTGACCCATAGTCTCCCCTCAAACTTCTGGGAAAGCTGCTGGATTTTTTCAGGTGTATATATTCCGAAAAAAGATGGTTTGATCGTCAGTTCACGATCCCTGACCCTGATTTCCGAGAACCCGTGCTTGAGCGAAAGGGATTTGAGCCTTGCGGCCAGGAACAATCCTTTCGATGACCGGGGCAAAGGACCGAACCGGTCGGAAACTTCCATTTCAATCTGGTCGATCTCTTCCAGGTTTTTGGCAGTGGAGAGACGGCGATAGAAATCGATCCTCTGGGACGGATGCTCAATATACTCTTCGGGGAATCTGGATTCTCTTCCAAGATCCACACGGACTTCATCCCGAGCAATCGGGAGAGCCTCCGGTTCGATTCTGGACTGAATGGCTTCCTCAACCATTTCAAGGTACAGATCCAGACCGACGAGCGCAATGTGTCCAGTTTGCTGATGGCCCAAAAGACTGCCCGCACCGCGTATTTCAAGATCTCTCATGGCAATCTGGTAACCAGACCCCAGACTCGTATTGTCCTGGAGGGTCTTGAGCCGTTTCCGGGCGCTGTCTGTCAGGCCCGATTCGCCAGGGATGAGGAAATAGGCGTAAGCTTGCTGCCCGGAACGACCGACCCTACCCCGGATCTGGTACAGTTCCGAGATGCCGAACATGTCGGCCCTGTTGACGATGATCGTATTGGCGGAAGGGATATCGAGTCCCGACTCGACGATGGCGGTTGATACAAGAATCCGGTAGTGACGATGAATGAACTTTTCCATGACCTCTTCCATCAAGGTGTCATCCATCTGTCCGTGGGCCATTCCGATCGGGATTCCCGGGAAAAGCTTTGACAGGTAGTGGACGATTCTGGAAATGGTCTGAACACGGTTATGAATGAAAAAGACCTGCCCGTCCCTCGCCAGTTCCCTGTCGATGGCTTCGTGAATCCGGTGACGGTCAAAGGGCAAAATAGCCGTTCTGATCGGTTTTCTTCCGGGGGGAGGAGTCATGATGAAACTGATGCCCCTGAGTCCTGACAGCGACATTTGCAGTGTCCGGGGTATCGGTGTGGCCGAAAGAGTCAGGACGTCCACGGATGAATAACGGCTTTTGAGTTTCTCCTTCTGGCCAACGCCGAATCTTTGTTCTTCATCGATAATCAGGAGTCCCAGCTGACGGAAGGACGTCTCCTTGCTGATCAGGGCTGTTGTTCCGATCAGTATGTCGATTTCCCCGAGGGATACCTGCTTTCTGATTGTGCGAACTTCCTGGGGAGTAATCGTTCTGGAGATATGCCCGATGCGGACGGGAAAACCGGAAAACCTGTCACGGAAAGATTCGTAATGCTGTCTTGCAAGAAGGGTGGTCGGAACAAGCAACGCAACCTGGAATCCATCTGCAACCGCCTTGAATGCCGCCCTCATGGCGATTTCTGTCTTGCCGAAACCCACGTCTCCGAGAATCAGGCGGTCCATGGGAACAGGTGATTCCATGTCTTCGGATACCGTCTTCCATGCGGCTTCCTGGTCGGGGGTCATGTCGTAGGGAAATGTGTTTTCAAATTCCCTGACCAATAAAAGGTCTGGTGTGAACGCGTGACCGGAGACT
>DAHWKF010000033.1 GCA_027343785.1 Leptospirillum sp.
CGTCTATAACCGGGCTCTCAGGGATGGGCGGATCGTCAGGAATCCCGTCATGAACGTGAAGCCGCCTGTTTTCGACAACTCGATTGTCCGGTATCTGGACAGGGGAGAGGAAACGCGCCTTTTCAAGGCCCTCCCCGAAAGACTCCACCCCGTCGTGACCGTGGCCCTTTATACCGGGTGCCGTCAGGGAGAACTATTGAAACTCGAATGGCGGGATGTGGACTTCCGGCAGGGGATGTTCCTGTGCCGGGATACGAAGGCCGGGGATTCCCGATGGGTTCCCATGAATTCTGTTGTGAGGGAAACCCTCTCGATTCTGGCCGGGGAGGGACCGGAACCGGGAGAAAAGGTCTTCGGAAAACTTGAACCAAGGAATCTGAGAAGAGATTTTGACAAGGCGGTTCACAAGGCCGGGATCGCCCCTTTCCGCTTCCACGATCTCCGACATACCTTCGCCTCAAGGCTGGCCATGAATGGAGCCAATGACCGGACCTTGCAAACCCTGGGAGGATGGAAGACCCCCCGTATGATTCTCCGGTATGCCCACCTTGGGCCGTCCCACCTTCAGGAAGCCGTGGAAGAACTGGCCCGTCCGAAGCTCACAGTATCGGAATCCCTCCCGAAAACGGATAACGGATAATTCCGGATTGGAACCGTGACTAAAACCGTGACCAAGGATTTTCAGATTAGGAGGAATGTTCGTAAGTGCTTGATATCATGGAGCGGGAAACGGGATTCGAACCCGCGACCCTCGCCTTGGCAAGGCGATGCTCTACCGCTGAGCTATTCCCGCTTGGGATTTTTCAGGCATCTCCTGACAAGGCCCGTTTCAGGAGACGGTGATGATGTCTGGAAAGGATACTGAACTCACTCCCGGTAATCAAGCCCCACATGCCTTTCTCCGGGGAAGACCCTGACCGGACGGATCAGAAGCCCATCATGGGCATATAGCCGAATCCGATCCCCCGGGGAGGTGGAAGCGGCCTCCTTCGAACATGCAGCACCCTGGCTTTGATGACGACAACCCTTTCCGTCCGGTCGGCAAAATTCGGCATGACCTGCGTTTTGTGAACAGTTCCGAGAACTTCGATCGTCCGGCCGGGCGCAAAGAGGGCGGGGGAAAGGGGCTGGTCTGTCACGATCATGATATGACCGGCGGGATGCTGTGCCAGATCCGGATGGTATGCGGGATCCAGCGGGTAGGCCTGGACGTATATGCGGTTCAGGATGCCCTGCCGTTCGACCACATTGATGACCCCTCCCACGATGACTGTCTTGCCGGTGTAGTCATCCGGTGAATCCATCAGCCTTGAGAGCGTTACAGACTTGTCCGCCCGATCGATCTGGTCGGAAGAAAAGGGGGGTGAGTCGGCGCACGCTGTCAGGCTCAGGAGAATCAGAAAGGACAGGAATTCACCTATTGTCTTGATGGTTTTGATCATGATTTTGTCCGAACGGTAAAGTGTTTCGCATTGACGGAAGCGATCAGCGAGCCGGCCCTCCCGAATCTCCCTGCGAGCGTATCATCCTTGGGAAATTTGTCCATCTTTCCGAGGTTATTCTAACAGCCTTTACAGGTGAGTTTAAATGTAATAAAATAAGTTACATTAATAAGGGTGCAGGATTTGAATCAAGGCCATGCGATCCGGGAGGTCAGGATGAATACACAAATTCAGAACCAGGCAACGGCAAAAAAAGCCATACGCGTCGTTCCGGCGGTCGTCAGCCGCGAAGGGGGAGGCTTCCTCGTCCACAGGCCCTTTCCCACCGGAAACCTGAGGGATTTCGATCCGTTTCTTCTGCTGGATGAAATGGGGCCGGTCACCTACCGGCCGGGTGAGGCGGTCGGGGCTCCGGACCACCCGCACAGGGGGTTCGAGACGGTCACTTATATGCTGGAAGGGGCGATGGAGCACCGGGATTCGGCAGGCCATGCCGGCAAGCTCCGTCCCGGAGACGTGCAGTGGATGACAGCCGGTGGGGGGGTTGTCCATTCCGAAATGCCGGAAGAGGAGTTTCTCCGGAAAGGGGGAAAGGCGCACGGGTTTCAGCTGTGGGTCAATCTTCCCAGGAAAGACAAGATGATCCGTCCCCGATACCAGGAAATTCCCCGGGAAGGAATTCCCGTTGCAAAAAGCTCGGACGGTCTGGCGGAAGTTCGGGTGATCGCCGGTGAGTCTCTGGGAAAGAAGGCCGTGATTGATACCCGTATTCCCATCACCTACCTGCACGTGACATTAAAACCGGGAGGAAAGCTGGAACAGGTCATTCCCGCGGGGAGCAATGCCTTTGTTTATGTCATCCGTGGGGATGGCGCTTTCGGCCGAGAAGCAACCCGAGCTACCGAGCACCAGATGGTGGTTTTCGAGCCAGGCGGAGAGGTTGTTACGGCTGTTTCTGAGCCACAGGGCCCCGGCGCCGAATTTCTCCTGATTGCCGGGACCCCCCTCAATGAACCGGTCGTCCGGTACGGCCCTTTTGTCATGAATACCGAAGAGGAGATTCATGAGGCCATCGACGACTACAGAAATGGAAGAATGGGGATGATTCGGGCCGTCTGAAGCCATGGACGGGAGGGTGGGGTCTGTGTTGCAGGACTCCCTTCCTCCAACCCCTGATGGGACAAAAGGGCGATGCGCCGGAGACCCAATCCCTGAAAGACGCGATCGATCGTCGCTTTGTCCGTCTCGATCCCCCCGTGTGTTTTCGGCCTCCTGATAGGACCTTTTTTGACATCTCTCTTTATCTCCCTTGAGAGAGTTCGACAGCCTCGATTCGGGGACGCTGATCTACCGGACCTTGTCCCGAATTTCCTGATGAAAACTGTTCATTTCCATAAAGTGAAAATATGTTTCGAGCGACGAAATCGCTACCGCTAAAAACCCGCTCCTCACATCCAGACTGGAGAGAACCTCCGGATATTTTTCATCGCCAAACTTTCGCCCGTACTTTCATCTCCTGGAGGAATCCGCAATTGTCCCCCGGCTGGATTGGATGCGATATCCACCGACTGCGTCTTGCCAATAAGCCCGCCTCCGGACAGAATAGCGGGGATAGCTTCTATCCCGGATCGGCTTTTGCCGGGAGACCCGATTTCTGTTGGAGACAGTCGAAGAATGAGCGAAAAAGGCGTCCAGAGAATGTTAAGACGGATGGGGGTGGCCGTTTCCCTTCTGAAAACTTCCTGGCGTCAGAAACTGATGCATTCACTGGCCCGTTTCCGTCCGGGACTCTGGTTTCCCCATATACCCCTGGCGCTGGGGCTGGGGATGTTCGGATACCGAAACATTCACCCCCTCCTGCGGGAGATCGGACGTCTCCGTTCGGGGACAGATCATTATGGTCCTGTCCAGGGGTTCCGCGCCCTTCCGGAATTCTTTCATGACCTGACCAAAGGACCCCACAGCGTTATTGGCCTTCTCGAAATCCTGATGGCCGTTGGACTTCTTTTTCGTTCCCGGTTCGCCTGGTCGGTTGCCCTGGTTCTGGTCGGGGCGTCTTTGGGGATCTTGCTCCACCAGAGTGGAGGGGGGGTGTCCCTCCGGTCCGCAGGCGACCTTTTGCTGCTCGTCGGCCTTCTGGTTTTCCGGACAGATTTTTCCCGGTCCAATCTGGCGACGGGGACTCTTTTTTCTGTGATCAGTATCATCCTTCTTTTTGGCTATGCGATTTTCGGAGCCTATATTCTGGGTAAGGGGTTTTCCCCGCCCATCGAATCTCTGGTGACGGCCCTTTATTTTTCGGTCGTGACGATGTCCACGGTCGGGTACGGTGATATTATCCCCAAAACCGATGACGCCCGGATGTTTGTCGTCTCCCTGATCATCATGGGGATCAGCGTATTCACCGCTTCGTTATCGACTGTCGTGTTGCCCCTGATGAACGAGCGCGTAAAGCATTTGTTGATGGGAGGTCGCAGGAAGATGATTCGGAAGAACCACTATATTCTGGTCGGAACCGGAGATCTGGCGGCCAACGTGTTTGCCGAACTGAAGGAGCGAAACCTTTCGGTGACACTGATTGTAGACCACAAACGGGATCTCCCTCCATGGAACGGGGCGGACCAGGTCGAAGGGGACCCCGCCGACACCGAAACGCTGAAAGAAGCCGGAATCATGGACGCCAACGCGCTCATTTCCCTTCTGGAAAACGACGGAGAAAACGCCTTTGTCGTTCTCGCGGCCCGGGAAGCAGGTTCTTCGGCCAAAACCATCGTTTCCGTTCGTGACCGGGTCAACCTGGCACGGATCCGATCCGTCCGTCCGGACATGATTCTCGCGATGGATGTGATCGGAGCGCAAATCCTCGGTATGGCCCTGTCGGGTGAGTCTGTTGACGGGAACCGGCTGCTGCAGAAAATCCTCTTTTCGAACGGAGACAATTCGTTGGGAACGGTGCACAGGGAAAGGGAATGAACAGGCGTTTCCCCGTCTTGACGGGTTTCCCGTTCCGGGGGGGGGGACCGTTCCTTTCCATTCGTTCCGGCAAGTCCTGTCCTCCATTCGAATAGTGGGTTTCGGGAAGAAAGCCCATTTTTCTGAGATTGTCTGTCCCTCCACCGGGAGGGGTATCGATCGGTCCAGAAAGATGCAAGTCCAGATGAATGTGACCCGACATCCCTGTATCGCCTGAATCAAAACCCGCCGGATATTGTCTTGAGAACGATCTTTCTTTTTTATTCCTGCCGATCGGAGGTTTTTGACCCGGAAACGGGAGATCGCCATTCCAGTTTGCCGGAAGGCAGAAAGATTTTTTCTGTGTTATTTTCCGGAATCCATCCATAGACCGTGTTTGGGTCAATTTCCCCTCTGTCCGCTTCGGAGAATGTCGTGTGATGTTCTCTTGGGCAGGAACCTGTAACCATAAAAATGTATTGTAAATATTATAAATAAAGGGTTACCTGCTGAAACATCAAATGTGTAAAAACTCCCGGTCAAACATAGAAGAAGTCGATCCATTCATCCGTTTCCGTCCATCCTGACTTTCCGGCATCCGATCCGATTTTACCCTGCGGGAAGCCCTTTTTTTAATGAAAAAAAACCAGCCGGAGGCCGGAGTGTTTCCGGATCGCTACCAGATCTTTCAGGACGGAAACAGGATTCCGGGAAATACCGTCCATAAACAGGAGAAATTGGTTTTCCGGATGAGAAAGTCGAAGCCCGTGGGGAATGGTACGGGAATTGCCCTTCATGGTTCGGTTTTCCACACAAACTTTTCAGTTGATAAAGACAGTTTGTTCAGGAGGAGTCCGTCTGATGAAGGTCAAAAATGTTTTCTCATTCCCTTTTCTTTCTGCCAACGGTTCCCGCATATCCAGGATATCTC
>DAHWKF010000037.1 GCA_027343785.1 Leptospirillum sp.
CGAGCAAACGGCAGGAGTTTGTTCCGGGAAGACAAGAGGTCGAAGATGACCTGATCGGATGGGAGTGAGGTTGAATTTTAAAAAATGTCCCCCCATAACCGGCCGAGAGGGTTGGATCCAATCCTAAATCGGAATTCGGGAAAACCAGAATGATTGATTCATCCGACCTTCTTCCGGAATCAGTCTCGTTTGACTGCTTCCGGGCGGACCCGTTAAAATAGTTATGTGAAAACCCCGTCCAAGTTCCATGAACAGGAAATCTCCGAAACTGGCATTATCCCTCCTTTCAAGGTCGGAATCGTCCGGTTTCCCGGTACGAATTGCGACACGGACACATTTGAGGCGGTCGAATCAATTTCGGGACTGGAGCCTGTTTGGCTTTCATACCACCAGGAGACAATCAGGGACATCGATGCGGTGATTCTTCCAGGTGGATTTTCCTACGGGGACTACCTCCGGACAGGTGCCATGGCGGCGCAGACTCCTGTCGTATCGGCCATACGAAAATTTGCGGATGATGGAAAGCCCGTGATGGGGATCTGCAACGGCTTCCAGATTCTCGTAGAATCGAAGATGCTTCCCGGAGCCTTATTGATGAACGCTTCGCGGACCTTTATCTGCGAAGAATCCCCTGTCGTTTCCCAGACAAGCAAAACTCCCTTCAACACACTGCTCCCGGAAGGAACCCGCATATCGCTTCCGATTGCACATCAGGAAGGACGGTACTACCTTCCCGAAAAAGAACTCAGGGAAATCGAGGCGAGTGGCCAGGTCATTTTCCGTTATGTCAACAATCCCAATGGTTCGGTTCACGACATTGCCGGAGTCTCAAACCGCCGCGGAAACGTGGTGGGGCTGATGCCACATCCCGAACGCCGCGTTCGCGATTCCTCCCCCTCCCGGGATGGCCTTCTCCTGTTCGAATCACTTCTGATCTCTCTTCGAAACCGTTTTTTTCATCCGGATTAGGATCCCTTCCGCGGCAATGAACCAGAGAAACACGGTTTTCAGGCCGTTGCACAAACCCGGGCTTCCAGGAAACATGAAAATCAGCCTGCCCATTACGCGTGGAACAAACTGGAGTCATCATGACAAGTACAACTTCCCGGTTCCGGATTCCCCCTTCAGAAATGGAAATGATCCAATCCCTTCTGGGGAGGGAGCCATCGTTGACGGAGGAGGCGGTCTTCTCGGCAATGTGGAGCGAACATTGCAGCTATAAATCCTCCAGAATTCACCTCAGGTCATTCTCGGCCCTGCATCCACGGGTCAAGGCCGGGCCGGGGGAAAACGCCGGGATCGTCCAGGTGCAGGATGGTATTTCGGTGGCTTTCAAGATGGAAAGCCACAATCATCCCAGTTTTCTGGAGCCTTTTCAGGGATCGGCAACGGGCGTGGGGGGAATCCTGCGAGATGTGATTGCGATGGGTGCGCGCCCCGTCGCTCTTGCCAACAGTCTCGTTTTTGGCTCTCTTCGTCACCCCCGTCACAGAACTCTTTTTCAGAGAGTTGTCGAAGGAATTGCGGGCTACGGCAACCCCGCCGGAATTCCGACGATTGCTGGTGAAACATGGTTTGACGACCGCTACCAGAGCAATATTCTGGTCAATGTGATGGCGGTGGGGATCGTGAAGGACCAATCCATCATGTCGGCAAAAGCCTCCAGGGAGGGACTCCTGGCCATTTACATCGGGAACATGACAGGAAGGGATGGCGTTTCTGGAGCCGCGATGGCCTCCAGGGGTTTCACCCGGGACGGGGACGACCTGAGACCCCAGGTGCAGATCGCAGACCCCTATGCGGGAAAAAACCTGATGGAGGCAACACTTGAAATTGCGCGCCGGGGGCTCGCCGATTCGATTCAGGACATGGGGGCGGCAGGTCTGACCAGTTCGTCGACCGAAATGGCAGGAAGGGCAGGATTGGGAATGGAACTGGATGTGTCTCTGGTTCCATTGAGAGACCCAACGATGGAACCCTGGGAAATCCTCCTTTCAGAGTCCCAGGAACGCATGCTGGTTCTGGCCACCCCCCAAAATGCCGAAACAATTCTTGAAATCGCCTCCAGCTGGCATCTTTCCTCCGCCGTTATCGGAAAGACCATTTCCGACGCACGATTTGTCGTCCGGAAAAAAGACCATACACTTGCAAGCATTCCCATCTCGCACCTGACAGACAACGCCCCTCTCTATCAGCGTCCATCTGTCCCCACAAACAGAACACCGAACTCTGAAGCGGCACCCTCCATGGCGGGAGCGCATAGCCTTTCGGACCTTTTTCACAGAATGATTGACCATCCCAACGGCGGAGACCCCCGCTGGATATACCGGCATTTTGATTTTGAAGTGCAGACCCGGACAGTGCTGGGACCAGGCCATGATTCCGCCGTGATCGACCTGAAATCTCCATCGGGATCAGGCATCGCCATTTCCATCGTTTCCCAACCCCACGCCTGCGCCAGGGACCCCTATCGTGGAGGAGCCCTGATCGTTTCCAAGGCTGTCACTGAACTTGCCGCGGTCGGTGCCTTTCCTCTCGCCCTGACGGACTGTCTGAATTTCGGCAACCCGGAAAACCCCGTCGTGATGGGGGAATTCCAGGAGGCGATCAGGGGGATAGCAGAAGCCTCCATCGCATTCGACATTCCGGTTGTCTCGGGTAATGTCAGCTTGTACAACGAAACAGACCAGACGAGCATTCCCCCGACCCCGATGATCGGCGTGACAGGGTTGCTTCCCGCACTCAGGAATCGCATATCGGGACACACGAAAGCTCCCGGACTGAAACTGGCAATCGTTGGTTATATGGAAAACATGTCTCTGGGGGGCTCTTACCTTGACTGGATCCTTGAGGGAGATGTCCAAGAAGCTGTTCCTTCCGTCCCTTATGAAAAGATCCGGGGTCTTTCCTCCTTTATGATGGCCTCGTCTGCGAGAGGATCCGTGACGGCAACCCGGGCTGTGGGCCGCGGTGGCATTGTCCGGACTCTCCTGATGATGGTCGCGAGCGCGCCTTCACTGGGATTTTACCTGGATTTACCGAAATCGATCGAACCGTTGGGTTTCTTTTTTTCAGAATCCCCCGGCAGAATCGTGTTAGCGTATTCCGCAGAAGAAGAGTCGCGCATTTCCGAGATGGCAAAGGAATGGAACGTGACATTTCTGCCTCTCGGATACACTGCGCCCGGAGTCTGGACTATCCGGTTTCGCAACATGGAAGGAAACCTCAAGGAATGGACGGAAAACCTGGGCGTCATCAAATCCCGTTTTCAACGCGCTTTGTCCCAGTTTATGGAGGAACTGCCTTGATCCCCTCCCCGGATACAGATCCCATGGAGAAAATGGACGACCACTTTCATGAAGAATGTGCGGTATTTGGCATTTTCGGCCATCCGGAAGCCTCAAAGATGACCTATCTGGGCCTGTATGCCCTGCAGCATCGCGGTCAGGAAGGAACCGGGATCGCTTCGATGGACAATGGAAGGATCAATCTCAGGAAAGCCCAGGCACTGGTTTCCGAGTTCTATACGGAAGTCTTGCTGGAGGAACTGAAAGGGCACAGCGCAGTCGGCCACAACCGGTATGCCACTCAGGGGGGCGATCCGGAGAGGGATCTGCAGCCGTTGACAGCCTTTTTTAGTGAAGGATCCATGGCGCTTGTCCATAACGGAAACCTCACCAATGCTCCGGAAATACGGAAAGAACTGGAGGAAGACGGGGCACTTTTTACGACGATGG
>DAHWKF010000061.1 GCA_027343785.1 Leptospirillum sp.
AGGAGATTTTCCGCGAATTTGCAGGGATCTCGCTGGATCGCCCTTTTGTCCGTATCACCCACAGGGAAGCCATGGAAAAGTACGGTTCCGACAAACCGGACCTCCGGTTCGGACTGCCCATCAGCAATATCTCGGCCGCCGCCGGAAAAACCCAGTTCAGGGTTTTTCGTGACGTCCTCGAACAAGGGGGCATCGTTCTGGGGCTCCGGTACCCGGGAGGGGCATCCATGAGCCGCAAGGAAATCGACGAACTGACACAATGGACGATCGACCAGGGCGCCAAGGGATTGGCCTGGATCAAGGTTGAAGGAGAAACCTTCCAGAGCCCGATCCTGAAGTTTTTTCCGGAAGAATCACAGAAAGAGATCGCGGAAACGATCACCCCCGAGCCCGGAGACCTTCTCCTGTTCATTGCGGACAAGGAGCCCCTCGCGCGGAAGGTCGCCGGACAGTTGCGCCTGCACATTGGAGACAGGCTGGATCTGCGTCCCTCTTCCCATTATTCTCTCCTGTGGGTGGTGGATTTTCCGCTGTTTGAATGGAATGAGGAAGAAAACCGGCTGGAGGCCCTTCATCATCCATTTACCGCTCCGAGAAGGGAAGACATTCCCCTGCTGGACACAAACCCGTTGTCTGTTCGCTCCGACGCCTATGACCTGGTGCTCAACGGAACAGAACTCGGGGGAGGCAGCGTGAGGAATTTCGAACCCAAGCTCCAGGAAAGACTCTTCGAAAAAATCGGGATCACGCCCGAAAGCGCTCGGGAAAGATTCGGGTTTCTCCTGGATGCGCTGACATTCGGAGCCCCTCCTCATCTGGGAATGGCCCTGGGCCTGGATCGCTTCGTCATGCTTTTGTCCGGTCGCGACTCCATCAGGGACGTGATTGCTTTCCCCAAAACACAGAAAGGCACCTGCCTGTTGACACAGGCTCCTTCCCCGGTCGACGCGTCCCAGTTGCGTGAACTCGGCATGCGCCCTCTCTAGGCCGATCTTCCCATAAGGGAGAACCGGGCGCCGTCGCGCTCATCTCCGGAAAAAAGAAAGGCCCGGGAAATGATCCCCGGGCCTTTCGTCACATCTGTCTCGTTTTCTTGATACCGTCAAATGTCATAATACAGGAAGAACTCGTGGGGATGCGGCCGAAGACGGACAGAGTCGACTTCCTTCTTCTGCTTCTCCCGAATCCAGGTTTCCACCAGGTCGGGGGTGAAAACCCCTCCCTTCAGCAAGAAATCATGGTCTTTTTCCAGCGCCTGCAGGGCTGCTTCCAGACTTCCCGGCATTTGCTTGATTTTTTTGCGTTCTCGGTCGGAAATCTCGTACAGATCCTTTTCGATCGGATCCGGAGGCGTCAGCTTCCGTTCGATGCCGTCCAGACCGGCCATCAGCATTGCGGAAAATGCCAGATAAGGGTTGGCGCTGGGATCCGGCGTACGGAATTCAAGCCGCTTGGCCTTTTCACTCTTGGAGTACATAGGAATACGGATGCAGGCAGAACGGTTGCGCTTCGAGTAAACCAGGTTGATCGGCGCCTCATACCCCGGGACCAGCCTCTTGTAGGAGTTGGTCGTGGGGGCGATGATCGCCAGCAGGGCCGGCGCGTGATGGATCAGACCACCAATATAGTGTATCGCCGTCTGGGAGATGTCCGCATATCCGCCTTTCTGGAAAAAGAGATTCTTTCCGCCTTTCCAGAGGCTTTGATGGACGTGCATCCCTGAACCGTTGTCCCCGAAAAGGGGCTTGGGCATAAACGTGGCCGACTTGCCGTATTTCTGGGCCGTGTTTTTCACGACATACTTGTATTTCATGACATTGTCCGCCATCTTGACCAGCGTATCGTAGCGCATGTCAATCTCGCACTGTCCCGCTGTCGCGACTTCGTGATGATGGACTTCGGTCCGGATGCCGATTTTCTCCATCGTCAGGATCATGTCGGAGCGGAGATCCTGCAAAGAGTCCGTCGGAGGAACCGGGAAATACCCCTCCTTGTGCCGGACCTTATACCCCAGGTTTGGCTCCTCATCCCTCTCGGAATTCCAGATCCCTTCCGCAGAATCCACCGAATAGTGGGAATAGTGGGCGCCGCCCCCGTAACGGACGTCGTCGAACACAAAGAACTCGCATTCCGGCCCCCAGTAGGAGAGGTCCGCAATCTTGGATTTCAGGTAAAGCTCCGCCTTCTGGGCGATATGACGGGGATCGCGCGAATAGGACTCTCCCGTGACGGGATCCTTGATATTGGCCATCAGGACAAGCGTCGGGACCTGGGTAAAAGGATCGAGAAACGCTGTCTGCGGATCGGGAAGCAGAAGCATGTCGGATTCATTGATAGCCTGGAACCCCCGGATACTGGAGCCGTCAAACCCCAGCCCTTCCGTAAACAGATCTTCGCTCAGCTCATGGGTAGAAGTGGAAAAGTGTTGCCATACTCCGAACAGATCCGTAAAGCGGATATCAATGATCAGAACATTGTTTTTCTTCGCAAACTCGATTACCTCTTTGGGCGTCATAAAAATTCAACTCCTTATTTTCAGGGAACGGTCCATGAAAGGGTTCAGGGTGGTTGTGATGATCAACCCGGGTCTACCAGACGCTTGCGGTCCCGACGCAAAAAAAAAGCGTCTTTTTCAAAAAGACGCCCTTGTCTTCTGAATGGAGGAAACCCGAAGTTATTGGCAATGATTCTATGGGCTGCCTCGAAAAGTGTCAAGATCCACTCGAGGTCTTTTTTAAGGTAAAGCGCGTTTTCTGACCGGATTATCACCGAAATGAGCCGATTTCTTTGTACAGAGGTCCACGGGAAGAACAAATTTTTTCATATTTCTCTCTCAACCCACAAAATTGAGGCCCGGAACAAATTCCGACCGGAAAAAGACTTTGACATCCCGGACATTTTTGACAACCCGGGGAGAGAGAACCCCTCGCATACTTGACATGAAACACTGTTAACTGGTTAGATGGCACACACCCCCTGACAACAGGTCCGGACATGCCATTTTTCCGACGCGGAAAAGGGCCCATGGACCCGGAGGACACGCATGGCGCGAGAGCGGACAAGAAGGTTTTCCCGGCCGATTCACTTCCCCTCTTCTTTTTTTCCTGTCAATTCCGGGGAAATAGGAAATACCCGTATCCCGGCGATCCCCCTTGCAGGCAACAGGATTCAATGACGGCGGGACTGACGGGTAGCATCGTACCGTTCTCCGCAGAGCCCGAGGGAAGGGCTTTCGTCCAGCTCGAACGACATTCATTAACCATCAAGGACTTCAATCCGGAATTTGCCCTCCTGATCGGGACGGATAAGCCCGAAACCCTGAAAGGGATCCCCCCTGAGCTCTGGCTCTATGGAGCAACCCCGGGTGAGGTGCGAAACGAAATCGCCAGAATCTTGCGCGGGGGAAATACGAACGGAGCCCTTGCGGGCCGTGTCCTCCTCCGCAACGGCAAGTCCGTTTCCTGTGATATTCACGTCGAGTTGGGGGAAGACGGGGATATTCATCTCCAACTGACCGATCGTGAACTGGAAAACCCTTCGGACGAATTGCTCCGCCTATCGATTGAGCTCGACAGGAGAATCCAGAGGGGGTATTCCCTGGAGGTTCTTCTCTCGCTCTGCGTCCGGCGTATAGCAGAGCATTTTCCCTTCCTTTTCGTCTATTTCGTCGTTCCCGAACCTGACGGGAAGCTGAAATTTGTCGCCATCGAATCCGGAGAACCGGAACCGAAAAGAGTCCTCAGGGAATTGTTCACCGGCATCCGGTGGGACCTTTTTCCGGGCAACACACTTCCTTGCGCCATTGCGGCAAAATCCCGCATGCCCTGTTTCCGGGAATCCCTCGGGGGAGAGGACATCCTGACACAAGCCCTGGTGGCCCTGGGCACACAATCCATATTTGCACTGCCTGTTCTCAACGGGAGAAACGCCATTCCCAGGGGGGTTCTGGCCGTGGGCACCCTCACTCCCGCGGACCTTTCCCTCACCGTCCGGGACCGGCTGCTGGACTTTTCAGAAAAGATCGGCCTTGCTTTTGACAACCATGACAGAACCATTCAGAACGAGTCGGAAAAGAACGCCCTCTTCGAAGGCGCGCCTGACGGCATTTACATTGTCGATGGCGGATCCCTCCGGATACTCGACGCGAACCGGACCATGTGCGACCTGCTGGGATTTCCGGACAAGTCCGACCTCGTCGGAAAAACGGTAATGGCTATTTCCACGACAGACGAGCAGACGATCCGAGCCGCGATTGCCGACCTGGACCGGTCCGGCAAACCTTCGACGACCGTATTCCGGAATTTTAAAAGGAAAGACGGCAGCCTGCTTCCTGTCAGCATCAGTTTCAGTCGACTGACCTACCGGGGAATGAACGCCTACATGTCCCATATCCGCGACATTACCCGGGACAGGGAGGATGAGGCCGTCCGGCGCATTTCGAACGAAATGGACCGGCAAATTCTGGAAGGGGCCCCCCTCGAGGTCCTTCTGGCACACATTGTCGACGGGATCGCGGACACGTTCGGGTTTCCCCTGGTCTATTTCGCCCTTCCGAATCCGGACGGAACCCTCCGGTATTCCAAAATCCGGAGCCGTTTGCCCGGAATCGCAGAGACATTGGAAGACGCCGGAAGATCAATGAGATGGAACGCCCCGCCCGGAAACCGGCGGATGAGCTCACGTGCACTCAAATCCCGCAAACCGATCTTCTCCCCGATCAAGGATTTCCGAGATACCCCTCTGCTGGACGCCTTTGTCAGGGCTGGCATCGGTGCTTCCTTCGTCATTCCCATTCTCAGGAAAACCCCCCAACAGCTCCCTTGGGGCATCCTGACAATGTCTTCCGAGCTTGAAACCTCCCTTTCCGAACGGGTCCGGGAGATCCTGCTCGACCTGTCGGAAAAAGTACGGATGGCCTTCCTCCGCTTCGACGAACAAAACCGGATCCGGCTCCAGCAGACCGCCATGGAGTCCGCCCGATCTCCGTTCCTGATCACGACGCCCGAAGGGATCGTGGAGTGGGCCAACCCGGCCTTTATGTCCATGATCGGACAACCGGGAGAGTCGATCGCCCCCATTGGGCTTCAGGAACTCTTTCCGGACGCCGTCGGAGAGGAACATCCGGTCACGCTGCTCGACATCGTCCGGACAGGAACGTTTTTCCAGGGGGAGATTCCGGGGCATTCCCGGTCCGGAGATACCTTCATCACGGAAACGATTGTCTCACCGATCCGGGATGCGCACGAGCGGGTGACGCACATGCTGATCCACATGAAGGACATCACGGTGGAAAAAGTCCAGGCGAATGCGATCTGGGAACTGGCCCATGTCGATTCCCTCACCGGCCTTCTGAACTGGACGGCCTTCATGGACATTCTCGACCGTGAAATCCACAGGGCCCGGGAAACCGGCCAGGAACTGGCCGTCCTCTTTCTGGATCTCGACGGCTTCAAGGAAATCAACGATACGATGGGCCATGAGACAGGGAACCGCTTTCTTCAGGTCATTGGAAGCCGTCTCCAGCATTGTTCGTTTATTTCGGACACCGTCTCGCGGATCGGAGGAGACGAATTTGTCCTCCTCTGCAAAAAGAACCCTTGCGACCGGCAATCCCTCACGCCGGACATCAAGAATTTGATGGACTTCATTTCCCGGCCGGTTGATATCAACGGGAGGCATTTTCAGACCACGGTTTCGGTGGGCGTCTCTTTCTTCCCGGCAGATGCGGACAAGAGCGCAGACCTTGTCAGAAAATCTGACATTGCCATGTACCAGGCCAAGAAAGGAAAAAAGGGTTGGCGGTTCTTTGATAAACAAATGGAAGAACGCATCCGGCAGCGCTATGAAAGCGAACTGGCCCTCCGCAAAGGGCTCAGGGAAAAACAGATTTTTCTGATGTACCAGCCCCAGGTCGACATGGCAAAAAATCGGATATGGGGGGTCGAGGCGCTTGTCCGGTGGAAGCGGGAGGACGGAGCGATCCATCACCCAAAATCCTTTATCCCGCTGGCAGAAGAGTCGGGAATCATTCTGGAACTGGGCGAATCCGTCCTTGAACAGGCCTTCGAACCCCTGCTTCGATGGAACACGGACACATTCCGCAATTTCCGGGTCTCTGTCAACGTTTCCCCCCGTCAGTTCTGGTCCAGAAATTTCTGGACAGCCCTCACGGAAAGGATTGCAAACCAGCCGGGTTCAGGCCAAAGGTTGTGTCTGGAGCTCACCGAAAGTCTTCTGATGCAGAACCCGTCGGAAATCGGAAAAAGGTTGGCGGCCCTCCGGGAAATCGGTGTCAGAATCTCGATCGACGATTTCGGGACCGGGTACTCCTCGCTGGCTTACCTGAGCCGTTTTCCGGTGGACGAGATCAAGGTGCCCCAGGAGTTTGTCCTGCGGATGAAGAACCACCAACAGGACCGGACGATCGTCAAGACCATCGTGCAAATGGCCCTGAGTCTCGGGATCGATCTGGTCGGGGAAGGTGCGGAAACCCGTTCGGAAATCGACATGCTTCTCGGACTGGGTTGTACAACACTGCAGGGCTACGGGATCGCCCGCCCCCTTCCCCTGGAAGAGGCGGAAGATTTTATGAGACAATTTCCCCCGCCACACGGGACTTGAAGCCGTTCCCGGCCACTGAGCGGCTCCCGGAAACCGCAAAATCGACCCGCATACCGGCGGATACTGTCAGGCTTCCCGGATGAATCCGGACCTCTCAACCCTCCAACCCGAACAGGTATGATCGTGAAAGAAAAAACCGACATGATTGTCATTGGCGCCGGTTCAGCCGGAAGGTATGCGGCCCGCGCCGCGGCGACCCTCGGAAAAATGGTGACGCTTGTGGAGAAAGGACCCTTCGGAGGTCTGTGCATCCTGAAAGGATGCATGCCCTCCAAGGCTCTTCTCAAACCGGCCCACGTCTATCATATGATGAAACATCGGCTGGAACCGCTGGGGCTCGGGATTGACGGCACCCCCCGGGTGGACGTTCCGGCAATCGTCCGGATGAAAAACGCCATGATCCGGGAGATGGCGGAAGACGCCCGGAAGGTGGTCGAACAGACCCAAGGGGTTACCCTCCGGACAGGAAACTTTCGCTTTACCGGAACCAATGCGGGCATGCTGGACGGTGCACCCATCCTGTTCGACAAGGCCGTTATAGCAACAGGATCCCGGATCCACCTTCCGGCGATTGCAGGGCTTGAGGCCGACTGGATGATCACTTCGGACGACGTACTGGAGATGGAACGGCTCCCCTCATCGACCCTTGTCCTGGGAGGAGGTCCGGTGGGGCTTGAACTGGGACAATATCTTTCCTGCCTTGGGAGTGACGTCACCCTGGTGGACACCAACATGAACTGGCATCCGCACACGGATCCCGAAATAGCCCGGGAATATCTGGGAGCCCTGGCATCCCGGGGGATGACCATCCATCTGGGCATACGGAACGAACGCTTCGGAATCCAGGAAGGAAAGCCCTTTTTCCAGTTCCAGTCCGGGGGAAAAAACCACACGGTGTCATTTGAAAAGGTCCTGGTCGCGACCGGACGCCGTCCTGATACGTCCATGCTGGACCTTCAGGCCGCCCAGGTCCATACGACAAAGCACGGACAGGTCCAGGTGGATCAGTTTCTCCGGACGTCCAACCACAACATTTTCGCGGCGGGAGATGTCACCGGAATCCTTCCGGTCCTGAACCTGGCAACGTTCCACGGAGAAATGGCCGGCAGGAACGCCGCCCTTCCGGAACCGGTCCCTGTCCGGGAACCTGTTGTTCCGGTCGCGATTTTTACCGACCCCGAATATGCCCGGGCAGGGCTGACGGAAACCCAGGCGTCCATGCGAAGGGTTCCCGTGATCACCGGAAGGATTTCCTTCTCCGACCTGGGAAAGGCGATTGTCTACAGGGAGACGGAGGGAGGTCTCAAGATCATCGCCCACGCAAAAACACGGGAGATCCTGGGGGTGGAGATCTTTGGCGCCGGGGCGTCCGACCTGGTTCACACGCTCACTGCCGCCATGCATTTTCATGCCACGATCGACCAGTACCAGGAGATGCTGCACATTCACCCGACCTTTTCGGAAATTTTCAAATATCTCGTGGACGACATGACCGGATCTCTCTGAACCGACCGCCCGTTTGATCCCGAACGATCCTTTAATATCCTCTGAACTCATATTCCACGAGAGCATATGTCGTAGGCTGGAGACCGGAGGGTCCATACACGGAAATCCCTTCCCCGATCTCTCCGAGCAATTTGTCGCCAAACGGAAAATAGGCCACCTCCGGTATCAGGGAAAATCCCCGCATCGTTTGCCCCGATGGGGTCAAAAGGGCACTGTTGAAGTCGAACTGGATCTGGGTCGCCCAGATATTTTCCCATGTTCGTCCGACGCTGGTCCGGAAGAAGTAATCCGCGACAGCCCCTTCGGAAACGGGCATCTCATAGCCGGTGATACCCTGGAAGTAGACACGATGGTAGCGGAAGGCCCACAGGACTTCCGGAGTCAGTTCGTTTCCGACTCCCGGAAAGCTTTGCGTCTGGGGGGTCGGCCACCAGGTCCCCTCCACTTCAAACGAAAGGATGCCCGCCAGTCGGGAAACATCTGACCCACTCTGGATGGCGACAGCCCGGAGTCCAAGCGTGATGGGGCCAAAAGAGGACATCCCCTGCCCCAGCGGATAGGTCTGAAGAAAAACGGGAAAATCGAATTCCCCGCCCAACCAGGAGTTGAACGCAAAATCGAGCTCTCCGGACAAGTCCCATTCGTGTCCGGAGGAAAGGTTGTCCTGATTGACAGAATGAATATAAAAAGCGTTTTCGACCCAGGCTTCTTCGATATGCACGCTTCGGACAATGCCCCGGTCGGGATCCAGATAAACCAGGGTATTGCCTCCGTCGTTTGTCTGTATGGGAGGGGAGCTTGTCACTGTTTCCTGGGGGCTTTCCGAAGGTCCTGCCACCAGAGAAAACGCAGTGTCGGGCATGGAAGGACCCGGGGAGGGGTCCATTGCGTGGACCGTTGGAGGGTACATCCAGAAAAACGCGCACGACACGATACAATACAGAAAGAACTGACGCAAAAGGCTTTTCAGAAACAAACGTCCCCCTTTGAAAACCGGAATCAGGATTGAATGAGTGAAACCATATAATAATGATTCTCATTTTCAAATTCAACCATCCCGATATCCTTTGAAAAGGGCGTTCTTATGGTCCTCCATGGGCGTTCGACATCGCATATGACACAAACGACACCTCATTGGCGACCACCTTCTGCTCGTAGACCAGTTTTCCGACCCCCTTCCTTCCGCTATATCGACCGATTCCCCTTGCATAATCGCCCCGCTCCAGATCGATATCGTGTCGCAGGATCATCATACCCACACGGACATTCACGGCGATACCGAAGAGATCTTCCCGCCGGATCGGAATGAGGGAGCCGGAGGTCTGCCGGGCGAAATATCGCTTCCAGAAAGGAAAATGCACCTGAAAAAGACCGTAGTCTTCCGTTTTGCGGTTCAAGGCCCGGGGATTGAAACCCGATTCTTCCTGGGCAATCGCTACTGCGACATAAGGCGGAATCTTCTCCCGGCGGGATTCCAGCAGGATATGGCGCGCAATTTCCCCGCAAAGTTCGGGAGATAATTGTCGGGTGCTGTGGAGGGAGATATATCGGGAAAGCATCCGCACTTTTCCGTCATCCGGCAACGGGTCGCCCCAGACAGAAGGTGTCATCCCGACGGCAAGAAAAAAAGGAAAAATCATCAGGCAGAGAAATCTCGCTGAATAAAAAGAAAGGGAGACCCCCTTGTGAAACAGGGGTCTCCCTCGTCTATCATCCGAATCCAGGTCAAAAACCCGCATCATCGCCCGACTTTAGGTGGAGAAGGAACTCCCGCACCCGCAGGAAGACTTCGCATTGGGATTCTTGATGGCGAAACCGGAACCGTAAAGATTCTCGACATAGTCGACCTCGGCACCTTCGAGGAGAGGATAGCTCTGGGCGTCAACAAAAAGCTTCACCCCGCCTTCCTCCACTATCTGGTCCATTTCACCGGGGGCTTCCTCAAACGCCATTCCATACTGGAACCCATGACAGCCACCACCGGAGACGTAAACGCGAAGGCCATAACCTTTCTTGTTCTCCGACTCCAGATACTCCGAAACTTTTTCTATGGCTTTTTCCGTTAATGTAATCATATGATTCCTCCCTTGGATCAACTATAGGCCATAATCTTCCGATTGCGGCCAACAAGCGGCGCCGGGCGGTTCCGTCGATTCTCCAGGATAACGGAATCGACAATTTCCCCGCACAGGATACACCGCCAGCCCCTGAAATTCATATACCCGGTGTCATCTCTCAAATCGCTGAATTCCTCTTCAATCATCTCGTTCTGGCATCGCGGACAATCCATTCTTCATCCCTCCTTGTCCTCATGGGGATCACCTGGGATCCCGTATGCCAATTATATATAGCAATGTTCATGCCAAACGAGTAAAGTCAGCGTTTTTTGTTTCGATGGCCCTCCGGTGATCTTCTGATTGTTCCAGAATGAAACATATCGACTTCCGACTATCCGTTTTGAAACACCTTAATGACCGTTCATCGCATGGTGGTAGAGGGTGAAACCAAAATACGCGTTGATCAGGATGACCAGGGTTGGCACGAGGATCACCAGGACAAAGAGGACAATCGTCAACCGCTTTTTCAAATCCAACAGCTTGCCTCCAGATACTCCCGGGATTCTCTCTTTCAGCCTGTTTCCTCATAGAGTATTTCCGCAATCGTATATCGGACCTCACCTGCCGGAACCCTGATCGTGACGGTCTCACCTTCCGAACGGCCAATCAGCGCCTTTCCCACAGGGGAGTGCACAGATATCCGTCCGGACTTGAGGTCGGCCTCTTCCTGTCCGACGAGGGTGTAGCATTTCTCTTCCTTCGAGTCTTCGGGCACAAGCCTTACGGTCGCCCCAAACGTGATACGGGAATGATCCTGGTGTGCCGCGGACACGACGATGGCCGAGGCCAGCTTCGCTTCCAGTTCCTTGATCCGGGAGTTGATGAACCCCTGACGTTCCTTGGCCGCATGGTATTCCGCATTTTCCGACAGGTCACCATGCGCCCGTGCTTCCGCTATGTCCTGGATATTTTTCGGGCGCTCCACATGTTTGAGCTTTTCAAGCTCTTCCTGAAGCTTCTCGTACCCTGCCCTTGTCATCGGAAACTGGTTCATGCGATCCTTTTCACCTTCCCTGCACTCTGTTCGCCACCATCAGCGAATGAATTTATTATAACCAAAGCACCCGGTCCCCTCAAGGAGAAGGGGCTGTCCGGAAAATTTCCTGCAAGGAATAAACCGGTCCAGGGCGCCCACCGGACAGGTCTGAAGACAACGCCGAAGAAGCCGCCCGGGCGCCGGCCACCGTCGTATAATAGGGGATGTTCCGGACCAGGGCTTCCCGCCGGATGGAAAGAGAGTCTTTCTGGGCTGTCCTGCCGGAAACAGTATTGATCACGATCTGGATATCACCGTTCTTGATATGATCCACGATATGGGGACGGCCTTCCTTGACTTTGAGAACCTCTTCGACAGGGACCCCTCCTGATACGAGAAACTGCCGTGTCCCTTTCGTCGCGACAAGACGAAATCCCAATGAAACAAGTTCCTTTGCTACCGGCAGGATCGGAGCCTTGTCCTGATCACTGACGCTGATCAGGACCGTGCCGGCGCGGGGCAGCGTCATCCCGGACGCTTCCTGGGCGTCGAGGAATGCCTTGCCGAACTCCCCTGAAATCCCCATCACCTCCCCTGTCGATTTCATTTCCGGTCCCAGAAGCGTATCGACCCCCTGGAATTTGCGGAACGGAAAAACCGCCTCCTTTACGGCGACGAAACGGTGAGAGATGTCGGTTTCGTTCAGCCCCAACTCCCGGAGGGTGGATCCGAGAAGGATCCGCATGGCCATTTTGGCCAGTGGGATTCCGATCGACTTGCTGACGAAGGGGACGGTCCGGGAAGCGCGCGGGTTGACCTCCAGAACATAGACTGTTTCATTTTGAACAGCAAACTGGATGTTCATCAGCCCCCTGACACCCATCGCCAGTCCCAGCTGGCGTGACTGCTGGCGGATGACAGACAGAACGTTCGCGGAGAGATTCATGGGGGGAAGAAAGCAGGATGAATCGCCGGAATGGATGCCGGCTTCCTCGATATGTTCAAGAATGCCCGCCACAAAAACCTCCGACCCGTCGCAGAGCGCGTCCACATCCACCTCCGTGGCCTGCCCGATGAAAGAGTCGATCAGCAAGGGAAACCTGAAATCCATGTCCTGAATGCGCTTCAGATACTCCTGAAGCCCTTCCTCGTCGTAGAGCACCTCCATGGCCTCTCCGCCGAGAACGTAGGATGGACGGACAAGGACCGGGAATCCGATCCTTCGAACCTGTTCCGGGGCTTCCCCGATGGCGTGCGCCAATGCGCTGGAAGGCTGTTTCAGTCCCAGTTCCTCGATCACCGCACGGAATCGTTCCCTGTCTTCCGCCAGATCGGTCATATCCGGAGAAGTTCCAAGAATCGGGATCCCCAGTTCCGCAAGTTTCCGGGAGAGCTTGAGCGGAGTCTGCCCTCCGAACTGGACAACCACTCCCCTGGGGTTCTCCCGATCCAGAATGGACAGCACATCTTCAATGGCCAGGGGATCAAAGTGAAGCCGATCGGAAATATCAAAATCTGTCGATACGGTTTCCGGATTGCAGTTGACCATCACGGCTTCTACCCCCGCCTCCCGAAGGGCCATGACCCCATGGACGCAGCAGTAGTCGAATTCCACACCCTGGCCGATCCGGTTGGGTCCTGACCCCAGGATGACCACCGGCTTCGGGGAGGTGTCGGCCGGAGGCATTTCCTCCTCACCCCCGTATGTCCCGTACAGATATGGAGTCCTTGAGGCGAACTCCGCGGCACAGGTATCCACATGGCGGTGGTGTATGACAACCCCCCGCCTGAGTCGCATTTCCCTGACCGCCTCTTCCGGATGTCCCAAAAGTCGAGCCAGCATCTGATCCGAGAAACCGTCCTTTTTTGCTTTCAACAGGAGCTCTTCCGGAAAAAGCGCCAATGGCTCCCCTTTCAGCCGTCCGATCTCCCTTTCCATTTCGATGATTTCCCGGATTTCGCGGAGGAACCAGCCATCGATACCTGTCCATTCCCGCACCTGTTCCAGGGAAACGCCCCGCCGGAACACTTCTCCGATCGCATGGATACGATTGTCCAGAGGGGTCTTCAGAATCTGGGCGATGTCCTCGGGATCAGAAGGAAGCTTGACCGGCATCAGCCCACAAGTGTTGTTTTCCAGGGATCTTAGCGCCTTCTGGAATGCCTCCTTGAAGTTGTGGCCTATGCCCATTACCTCGCCGACCGACTGCATCTGGGGTCCCAGAACCCGTGAAGCCTGGGGAAACTTCTCAAAATGGAAACGGGGAATCTTGACAACAACATAATCCAGAGACGGTTCGAAAGATGCCGGGGTCGTGCCGGTGATGTCGTTCGGGATCTCGTCCAGCGTATAACCGATGGCGACCTTCGTTGCGACGCGGGCGATCGGAAAACCGGTCGCCTTGGAAGCGAGGGCGGAACTGCGGGAAACCCTCGGATTCATTTCGATCACAACCACCCGGCCGGTATCGGGGTGTACGGCAAACTGAACGTTCGAACCACCCGTCTCCACTCCGATTTCACGAAGGATGGCGATGGCGGAATTTCTGAGATACTGGTATTCCCGGTCAGGCAATGTCATCTGGGGTGCAACGGTAATGCTGTCTCCGGTATGGACTCCCATGGGATCGAGATTTTCGATGGAACAGACAATGATGGCGTTGTCCGCCCGATCCCGGACGACCTCCAGTTCAAACTCTTTCCAGCCCAGGAGGGATTCCTCGACCAGAACCTCATGAACAGGACTCATCTCGAGCCCCACGGCCACCCGCTGTTCAAATTCCTCGAGGTTGAAGACGACGCCACCGCCGCTACCTCCCAGCGTAAAAGACGGCCGGATCATGATCGGAAAGTTCAGATCATCCAAAGCCTTCCGGGCATCGCTCATGGAATGGGCAACAAAACTCACGGGACTGGCAAGGCCGATGGACTCCATCGCCTTTTTAAATAGCCCCCGGTCTTCCGCTTTCCGGATCGTCTCCACCGACGTGCCGATCAGTTCGATACCCAAACGTTTGAGTATGCCCCTGTCCGACAGCTCGATGGAAAGATTAAGCGCCGTCTGTCCTCCCATCGTCGGAAGAATGGCGTCCGGACGGTCTTTTTCAAGGACTTTCGCAACGGCGTCGGCCGTGAGGGGAACCATATAAGTCGCGTCGGACAGTTCAGGGTCCGTCATGATCGTTGCGGGGTTGGAGTTGACCAGTGAAACGCTGTAGCCTTCTTCTTTCAGTGCCCTGACAGCCTGTGTCCCCGAGTAGTCGAACTCCCCCGCCTGGCCGATGACGATCGGTCCTGAACCGATGATGAGAATTCTTTTCAGATCTGTTCTTTTAGGCACTTCGGGTCTCCTGTTCAGCCAAAGTTCCATCCCCGGGCTCCGGAAAGGCCATATCTTCACATTCGGAAGAAAACTCCTGGACATACCCTTCCATCAGGTTTTCCTGAAAAAGGGTCTCCAGGGCATCTTCATACTCCTTTCGGGTAATCGGTCTGTCCAGGAGGGGCTTCTTCGCAGCCCGGTTCGTCGGAAAATACTGCGCCATCAAGGAGACTGCGGTCGCCTCTCCGAGGGAGCCGTGAATGAATCCCGCCGTCTTTTCCCATCCCCCCAGTCCGTTTGGCATGATCAGGTGTCTCACGATCAGTCCTCTGCGGGCGATTCCTTCCCGGTCGAGTACCAAAGGTCCCACCTGCCGGAGCATTTCTTCCACCGCAGCCCTGTTATAAAAGACATAGCCTTCGGCCTTCGACACCTTCCGGGCCCATACATCGCTTGAATACTTCATGTCCGGCAGGTAAATATCGATCCAGCCCTCCAGAAGACGAAGCATCGCGACGGAGTCGTATCCGTTGGAATTATAGACGACCGGAATCCGGAGTCCGGCTTCTCGCGCAAGGACCAGGCTATGCAGGATCGGTGGAACGATATGGCTGGGGGTGACAAGATTGATATTGTGCGCGCCCCGGGCTTCCAGCTCCAGGTATATGGCAGCCAGACGGGAGGGCGTCACTCCCCGTCCGTAATCCATCTGGCTGATGGGAAAATTCTGGCAAAAATCGCAACTCAGGTTGCATGCGGCAAAAAAAACGGTGCCTGAACCGCGGGTCCCGGAAATCGGAGGCTCCTCTCCAAAATGGAGATTATAGGCGGAAATTTTCGGCAATACCCCCGTACGGCAGGTCCCCAGCTCCCCCTCCTTCCGGTTCACCCCGCATTCCCGGGGGCAGACGACGCAGGCGTCCAGAAAGGCGTAGGCTCTTTCAACCAGGGAACGGGAACCCGGATCCCTGATACCATCCAGATCCGGCATGCTGTCAGGAACCATTGGACGACCCCGACACAATCCGGATAAACTCCCCGAAAACAGGATGGGCGTCTGTCGGTCCGGGGGCCGACTCCGGATGAAACTGGACGGAAAGAATGGGCGCGTTGGAAAATCGGACACCTTCCAGGGAGCCGTCATACAGGCTTCTGAACCATACATGGCAACCTTCCGGAAGGGTTTTTTCGTCCACAGCGTAATTGTGGTTCTGACTCGTGATCCAAACGCGCCGGTTTTGGGTGTCCACGACAGGATGGTTCACGCCATGGTGGCCGAAAGGCAGCTTGTAGGTCCGAGCGCCGGACGCAAGGCACAGAAGCTGGTGCCCCAGACAGATTCCCAATACGGGCACCCGGCCCAGAAGAGATCGGACTTCCGTAACGATGGACGTCAGGCGGGCCGGGTCTCCGGGACCGTTCGACAGAACGACACCGTCCGGACGGTCTTCCAGAATGGTTTTGGCGGACGTGTTCGGCGGAACAACATTGACCTGGACGCCCGCCTCTTCCAGATGCCGGACAATGGAGCCCTTGGCTCCGAAATCGAACAGGATCACACGAAGGCCCGTTGCTCTTCCGGAGAACCCGTCCGGATGGACCGTGCCGGCAACCTTTTCCACCCAGTCCTGTGATTCGATCGGGGAAACATGGGAGGCCCATTCCCTCATTTTTTCCAGACCGGCGTCCTCGGTGGTCAGCACACCCCTTTGCACCCCCGAATTCCGCAATCGTACCGTCAGCGAACGGGTATCGATCGCGGACGCGGCAACGACATTCTGGTCAGAAAGGTAACGGGGAAGAGAGATCCGGCTTCTGTGGTGAGACGGAACATCACACATTTCACCCGTGACGAATCCGGCAAGATGGACTTTTCCGGATTCGGCATCGCGGTAATTGATACCGGTGTTCCCGATCATCGGCGAGGTCATGACCACAATCTGGCCGGCATAAGAGGGATCGGTGAGGACTTCCTCATATCCGGACATGGCCGTGTTGAAAACGACCTCTCCTCGGACCGTGCCGATCGAACCGCGGGACTCTCCCCGAAAAACCGTACCATCCTCCAGGACCAGCCAGACTGGAATACTCATGCTTCCTGGTCTCCCTCCCGGTCATCAAAGACCTTTTTCCCTTCGACAAAGGTCATCCGGACCTTGCCGGGAAGTTTTTGTCCCGAAAACGGAGAGTTCCGGCTCCGCGACCGAAACCTGGGAACTCCGGCCACCATCGTTTGACGGGGGTCGAAGACCATCAGGTCGGCTAGACCACCCGGCCGGATCTCCCCTCTTGGAAGCCCAAACACCCGGGAAGGCCTGACGCTCATCAGATAAAGGAGCATCGACAAGTCCAGGGCTCCACCGGAAACCAGTTCAAGCCCCAACCCCAGAGATGTCTCAAGACCAATAATCCCGAAGGGGGCCTGGTCGAACTCCCTCTCCTTTTCAAAAGGGGCATGGGGGGCATGATCTGTCGCGATCATGTCGATCGTGCCGTCTTTGAGCCCTTCGATAA
>DAHWKF010000088.1 GCA_027343785.1 Leptospirillum sp.
TGGCCGTCAGGGTCATGACCTGGAGGAGATGGCTCTGGATCATGTCCCGGATGATGCCGGCCTCTTCAAAATACCCCCCCCGACCCTCCATCCCCAGACTTTCCATCACGCGAATCTCCACTCGGTTGACATGGATATTGCTCCAGAGAGCCCCGAATATCGGGTTGGCGAGACGGAACACCAGGATGTTCTGGACCGTTTCCTTCCCCAAATAGTGGTCGATCCGGTAAACCTGTTCCTCCCGGAAAACCGCCAGAAGCTCCCGGTTCAGGTCGCGGGCGCTCGCCAGATCCCTTCCAAAGGGCTTTTCGATGACGATCCGTGTAAAGGGGGGATCCCCGTCCCGGCCACCGGGAACCCCCGAAAGGGCATGGTCGCCGATCTCCCGGATGATGGAAACAAGATAGCTCGGGGGTGTCGCCAGGTAAAAGATCACATTTCCACCCGTCCGCTTGGTGCGTTCCGGGTCCTGCAGGGTGGCCCGCAACGTATCAAAGGTGGAAGGATCTTCAAAATCCCCTGCCTGGTAAAACACCCGGGACAGAAAATGGTGGAACTTGTCGTCGTCTTTTGCACCGGTCCGCGCGTAGGAACGGATCCCCTCAGAAATTTCATCCCGGAACTCCTGATGGCTCTTGACGCGACGGGCCACTCCCAGAATTTCCGTGGACGGATTCAAAAGACCGTCCGCCCATAGATCATAGAGGGACGGAAGAAGCTTTCGCCGGGTCAAATCTCCCGACGCCCCAAAAATGACCAGCGTCAGGGCCGGGGCCACCTTCAATTCCATATCAGTTCATCTCCCGCTTCCTGAGTCACCGGTTGACGAACGGGCATTTCCGTCCGTTCAACGCATCCATCGGAATCTTGTCGGCCCTTCCTGCGGACGGGGGGAGGCGAAAAGGAATACAGTGCCGGCGGCCGGGAGCTTTCCGCTTTCCGAAGGGATTTCCGGATTTGCACCTACCCGCCGAACCCCGCCTATCGAGCCCTTTCCCCAACCACCGGAGGAGCATGCCGGCCCCTTTTGACCGAGACTGGCCGAGCCAAACCGCATCTTCTCTCCTGAAGTCCCCAGGAGCCGACCTCAATGACCGCAAGTTTCCCACGCCCTGAAGCAACCTACAAGACCTTCAGAAATCCTTCCAGATATTTCTCGGCATCGGCCCGTCCGGAAAAACGTATTTCTCCCACAGGTCGTCGCAGGTCGGCCAGCGCCAGATAATCCCCCAGTTGTTGCGCCCGGAAAAGGGTCGAGAATCCGAAGTTTTCCCCCTGCACCGGCAGGTCCATCATTTCGTTGACCCCCATCTGGAGAAAGACGCCTTCATCCGGCCCCCCCTTGTGAATCTGCCCGACGACATGCAGATATCCCGGCCCCCGGACAACCATTGCCGGTATGGCATACTTTTTCGACAAAACCCCGGCCCATTGGCGGAGCTGCCGTTCGAATCCTTCGGAAAAGGGCAGCCAGGACTGTACGACGAGGTAGGGGTTGTTTTTCCGGGACCGGACGAGGGCATCCAGAAAGCGGTCGACAGCCTGGGGGACCTCCAGGGCGCTTCCGATTTCCGGAGAAAACCCGTCCGCAAACATGGCGAGACCGTCTTTCTCAAAAACCGGTTTTCGGACGCCGTGTGACAGGGGCTCCTCCCAGACACGGTTGCCGATTTGGGCGAACCGCTCCAGGATCAGACGCGTCTTCTCCTTGGACAAACCCACATCCGGCGCGTCAAAAGGGTCGACCCCCAAGTCCCGGGACAGCAGGGAGACACCGGCCATGACGTGAAGAAAGAAGGGGAATACGTCGTCGGAAGAAAACAGGGCTCCCCAGAATAAAGGCTCACCGGCCTTTTCCAAATAAGGAGCCCGCGACAAGGAAGTCATGTCCGGCGAATCCGGATTGTCGACTGAAAGCCAGATCCGGTCGCCGGCCTTATTTCCGGGATCGCGGGAATCCGGATCTCCGGGACCTGCCGGAATCAGGCCTTTTCCGGCCTTTCCCGTACTTTCCGCGATCAGCTGTGCCATCCAGAGACACAACTTTTCCGGCCCCGACAGGAACACCTTGTCCCGTCCCGAACGGACGGCCGCCGACAGGAAAGCGCCGAGACGCATCCCCATGGCCTCTGTTCCGGATTTCCGGAATTCTTCGGCCGCCTGCCGGCAGGCATCGAGGGCGCGATCAAATCCTTCCTCTCCGGTCAGGATGGAGACCGACAGAAGTCCCGTCACGGAAAGAGCCGAATAGCGGCCCGGTATGCCCGGTGTGTTCAGGACAAGCCGCGAAAACTTCGCCGAACGGGCCAGTTTTTCGAGTGGAGAGCCGGGGTCGGTGACAGCCCAGAAATAACCCCCAGGCTCCTTTACCCCCTTCTTCTCGAGAAGAGCGTGAAAGTACCTGTACAAATGCGTGACCTCGACCGTGGAACCGGACTGGGAGGCGACCACAATCCTGAGCGGCGGAATCTTGCCCCCGGCCCCTCCAAGACCGGCTTCTTCCGCGATGCGGATGATGGTCTCCGGATCGCTTGTGTCGGCCGCCAGAATCCGGACGGGAGATTCCGGAAAGCATTCAGCCAGGGCCAATGGTGCCAGGACCGATCCGCCCATTCCGATCCAGAGGACGGTCGATATCCCCTCCCGGCGGATCTCGTCGGCCGCTCCCGAAAATTCTTTTTTGCGCAGATCCATGCGAAGGCCATCGGTCAAAAACGCCATCGCGGCAGAAACTTCCCTGGTCTTTCCGGCGAACAGGGACGCCTCCCCTTCCAGCAGGCGTGAGGGGACACGATCCTTCTCCCACTCTGTCATGACGGCGCGGGAAGTTTCCTCCATCCGGGGCGACCCGAAAGACTCCCCCCATTTTTTTCCGGTGGCGGTAGCCAGGGAGCGGGCCTTTTCCTCAATCACTCCGGTGAGCGTCACAAACGACTGGTCGAACGCTTTCACCCCCTCGGCCACCAGCTGGTCAAACACATCGTCCATGCGAATACCGAGCCCCCCGATCTTTCGGAAGGTCTCGTCCGGATCGGCCGGCCCTTTCTCCGGAACCGCCTCCAGAGCAGGGCGCACGGTCCCGTGGTCGAGAAAGAAATTCAGGGTGGCCTCGGGCACCGTGTTGACCGTTTCCGGCGCAATGAGGGAGTCCACATACAGGACATCGGAATAGGCGGGATTCTTGGTTCCCGTGGACGCCCAGAGGGGACGCTGGACATGTCCCCCGCGAGCGAGAATGGAGGAAAAACGGCTTCCGTGGAAGAGCTCCCGGAAGATCCGGTAGATGATCCGGCTGTTGTCGATACCGGACCGTCCCAGAAGGGAATCCACACCCTCTCCTTTTTCTCCTCCGGCGTTTTTGACCTCCTGGAGCTTCTTGTCGACCAGCGTGTCGATCCGGCTGACGAAAACGCTCGCCACGCTGTGCACCCGGGAGGGGTCCCCCCCGCGGGAAACGAATGTTTCAAGTCCGCGAATATAGGCTTGTGCGGCGTTCTGGTACGCCTTTGGAGAAAACAGCAGGGTGACGTTGATCGACATCCCCAGGGCGGTCAGCGCCTCGATGGCCGGCATACCCTCCGGCGTTCCGGGAACCTTCACCATCAGATTGGGCCGGTCGACCAGCCGGTGGAGGAGCCGGGCTTCGGCAATGGTTTCCCCGGTCTTGTGCGCCAGCAGGGGGTTGACCTCGATCGAAACAAATCCGTCAGCTCCCCGGGTTTCGCGGTGGACAGGCCGGAAAAAGTCGCAGGCCCGCTGGATATCCCGCACCATCAGGACACGGAGGATCTGCTGGGCGTTGTACCCCCGTTTGGCCAAAAACGCGATTTCCTCATCGTAGGACGCGCTTCCATTGATCGCTTTCTCGAAAATGGTCGGATTCGAGGTCATTCCCCGGATCCCGACCACACGGATCAGGTGGTCCAGTTTTCCGGAATCCATCAGATCCCGGCTGATGCTGTCCAGCCAGATGCTTTGTCCCAGAGCGGACAGCTCCCTCACACGGGACGGTTTGTCGGCGTTCGCCGGACGGGATTCGGATGACATCGTCGTCTCTCCTTCACATAAAAAGTGTGACCATCTCCCTTACGAACAATTGTTACCGGAAGGAACCTCCCGGCCAATGTTCGTCGATTCTGGACACGACGGCCTCAGGGGTAAATCCGAACGCCTCCATCAGCTTTTCGGCCGGGGCGCTCGCCCCAAAAGTCGTCATGCCGATGACCAGATCTCCCGTCCGGGCGTAGGGGTACCAGCTCATCGGGGAAGCCGCCTCGACAAACACATGGGGCCGGTCGGCCAGGAAAATCCGGTCCCGGACTTCGCGGGGCTGCCGATCCAGCCGGCTGGTGGAAGGCACGGAAACGAGGCGTGTCGGGATCTTCCGGTCGGCCAGTCGGTCCTGGACCTGCCAGAGGAGTCCCAGCTCGGATCCGCATCCGACCAGGACCAGCTGCGGATTTTCTCCGGTTTCCCGGGCGACGTAGGCGCCGGTTTCGACGCCATTCCTGACGGCCGCCGCCGACAGGGCGAGAGTTGGCACTTTCTGTCGGGTCAGGACCAGACAGGCCGGCCCCGACCGGTCGGCCAGGATCACCGACAGGGCCTGAACCGTTTCGTTGGCGTCTCCCGGCCGGTAGAGGGTCATGCCGGGAATGGCCCGGAGGGCCGGAAGGTGTTCCACCGGCTGATGGGTCGGGCCGTCCTCCCCGAGTCCGATGCTGTCATGCGTCAGGACGAATACCACCGGCTGGCGCATCAGTGCCGACAGGCGCATAGCTCCCCGCATGTAATCCGAAAACACCAGGAATGTTCCTCCATAGGGTCGGACCATGCCGGTCAGGGCCATACCGTTCAGGATCCCCCCCATCGCATGCTCCCGGACGCCAAAATGAAGGTTCTTTCCGGTGGGCGTGAATTTCTGGCAATCGACCTCACCCTTGATCAGGGTGTTGTTGGACGGTGCGAGATCCGCCGATCCTCCCCAGAGTCCCGGAAGCTCTTTCGATGCCACCTGGAGGGCTTCCCCAAAAGCCTGGCGGGTTGCCAGACCCTTCGGATCAACCGGATAGGCCGGATACTGCGCCAGCACCGGCCGGGCGATGGCGGATCCGGACATCCACTCCTGCCATCGGGCAAACAGGTCGGGATGGGCTTCGCCGTATTTCTTGAGAAGCTCCTGCCAGGCCGACTGCGCCCGGGCCTTTTCACGCGCCTGCAGGTCGAAGTGTACCCGGACATCGTCCGGAACCAGAAAAGCCGGCTCTTCGGGCCACCCGAGATTGCGTTTGGTGTTCAGCACCTCCTCCGGGCCCAGGGCACTGCCATGGGCGTGGGCCGTGTCCTGGTACTTGGGACTGCCGAAACCGATATGCGTCCGGACAACAATCATTTTGGGGGTTTCGATCTCCCCTTCCATCTGGATCATGGGATCCGTGGCCCAGGCGAGGGCTTCCCGTGTCGCCTCCCTGTCGTTTCCGTCATCCACGTACCGGACCGACCATCCCAGGGCCATGAACCGGTCGCCGACGTCTTCGGAAAACGCGAGGCTGGTCGATCCGTCGATGGTAATGTGATTGCTGTCGTAAAGACAGATCAGGTTGGAAAGCCCCTGATGACCTGCCAGAGAGGCCGCTTCATTGGAAATCCCCTCCATCATGTCGCCGTCCCCGGCCACGACGAAGACACGGGGGTTCAGGATCGGAAATTCCGGCCGGTTAAAGAGTCCGCCGGCATAACGCAACGCCATGGCCATCCCCACCGCGTTGGCAAAGCCCTGGCCTAGCGGCCCCGTCGTGGTCTCGACACCCGGGGTGTGCCCGTATTCCGGATGACCCGGCGTCCGGCTTCCCCATTGCCTGAACTGCTTGAGCTCATCCAGCTCCAGGCCGAATCCATAAAGATGGAGCAAGCTGTAAAGAAGCATGGAGGCGTGCCCCGCAGACAGGACAAACCGGTCGCGGTTGGGCCAGGCGGGATCTTTCGGATTAAAGCGGAGAAACTCCGACCAGAGGACATACGCGGGTGAAGCGAACCCCATCGGCGTTCCCGGATGTCCCGAATTGGCTTTCTGGACAGCGTCCACCGCCAGCATGCGGATGGTATTGATTGCGCGATCTTCAATAGATGGTGTCATCTGGAAATCTCCTTCAATATCTCTAAAGGGCCTTTGTCAATGCGTTTTCCGGGTTTCCTCACCCAAACCTTCTCCGCCGACCATCAACCGGCCGAACCCCGGATCAAAAGCGGCCTGATCGATCCAGAACTCGGGATGATGACCGTTTTCCATGGAAAGGGTCAAAAGTTCCTGGACCGGGCAGGATTTCAGGTCTTTGAGGATTTCCCGGAGAATCTCCTTTTTTTTCTCGCCGGGACAAACGAAAACAATCCGGTGCGTGTGGGACAGAAGGCGATAACCCAGGGTCAACCTTGGGAGTCTTCCTCCGGAAGGTGGAACGGACAAGACGAGATGACGATGCTCATCGGTCGGAGAAGACCCCGGAAAAAGGCTGGCCGTGTGCCCGTCCTCCCCCACCCCCAGGAAGGCCCAGTCGAACGCCGGAACATGCAACCCGGTCTTGCCGAAACGCTCCAGAAGGAGATGCTCGTATCGAAGAGCCTCCCCCTCCGGGGAGGACGCCTCTCCCCGCATCCGTTCGAACGCCGTTTCAGGCAACCCGGCATGGGACAACAATGTCTCCCGGATCATGCGGCTGTTGCTTTGGGGATCCTCCGGCCCCACCATCCTTTCATCGCCCGGAACCAGAAAGATCTTTTCCCGGAGAGAAGGGGGCCATAGGGCCAAAAGCTTTCCGGCTTCCTCATACAGATGGCGGGGGGATCCCCCTCCGGCCAGGATGACCGACGCATGGCCCTGCCTCTCGATCAGTTCCCGGATATGTCCGGCAAACAAGGCGGCCCCTTCCCGGGCCAGCGCCCGTTCGTCCGGAAAGACGCGAAGACGGGGAAGGGCAGGGTTGATGTGTTCTTCCGGGCGAGACATCATCTGAATTCCTCGATTCTGGGGGTCGGATGGGTGGCGGGAAGCTTGCCGGACCTGGTCGGGCGGTTCCCGGGGGAAACAGACGAAAATGAACACGCCCGCTTCCGGCGGGGAACCTCCCGGAAGACCGGGCGGAAAAATGGTTGCAGACGATCCGTCATATCCCAAAAATCCTGTCTGTGGAATCCCGTCCATCTTCTCGTTTTAGATTGACCGAATCCCGTAAAACTTTCAAGGCAATCTTGCCTGTTCACAATGTTCCGGAAAAACGCAGATAGGCCTGATAGGCCGCCCCGAGAAGAGGGGTTTCTTCGTGCGTGAGCACCCCCACCGGAATTTGTGCCAGGAACTCCCGGTATCGTCCCTTGTCCGCCATATGTTTGAGAAATGACGAATTCCTGAGAAACGGCAGGATTTTTCCGGGGATCCCCCCACCCAGAAACACCCCGCCGGTCGCGAGAACCTTGAGCGCCATATTCCCCGCTTCCTGGGCGAGGAGATCGGCAAAGATCCCGAGAGCGGTGACAGCAGCGGGGTCCGTCCCGGCGATCGCCGCCTGCGTGATCTTCTCGGGAAGGTGTTCCTCCGGAAGGTTCTGGTCCAGAAGGTTGGGATGACGAGGCCCGTCCTGGCAGACGAACCGGTAGATGTTCAGAAGTCCGGGTCCGGAGAGGAGACGTTCGGAACTCACATGCGAAAACTGTTTCCAGAGAAATTCCAGCAGACGGACCTGAAGGGGGGTGACGGGAGCCCAATCCGTATGCCCCCCTTCGGAAGCCCAGGGCTTGAGCCTTCCATGGTCGTCTTCCAGAAGGGCTTCTCCCAGGCCTGTTCCCGGGGCCACCAGAACAGCGTTTCCCCCTCTTCCTCCGGCCCCTTCCCGGAGCCACAGGATGCCTCCCTCTCCCCGAACCAGGTTGATCCCCCAGCCCATAGCCACCAGATCATTGACCAGCCGGACGGATCCGCTCTCCCAGGCAAAGGTTTTTTCCAGGAGGGCCCCTTCGATAATCCAGGGGAGGTTGGTCGTTTCACACCGGTTGTCCAGGACAGGTCCGGCCACGCCGAAGGTGGCCCAGACAGGATGGTCCATCGCGACCGCACGGTTCTTTTCCAGAAATTCGCTGACAATGGGGGCGAGGCCCGCATATTCATGGCTTGAATAACGGGCCGAAACAACCGGAGCCGCAAGGGTCTCCGAACTGATCGCTTTTCCAAGATCGGCGGACGAAAAGAGACCCAGGGCCGTTTTTGTTCCCCCGATGTCTCCAGCGAGAATCCAGGAATGATCCATGCCTGCCTCCTCTCGTTTATGGCCCGTTCGGGCCCCAGACAAACCCCATCACTGCGGAAAACCATCCTGTCTGCATTCCCCGCCCACCCCGAAGCGACAAGGACCGCCTCAGCCGAAGGTGACGCGGCGGGAAAACGCCCGACCTCTCCCGGATCGACGGATGAAGATCAAAAACACACAAACAGCGGGATTGGCGGGGATTTCCGGGAGGTTTTCCCGGGACCGGGAGAACGTTTCGCGCCGGAACGCGGGGCGGCGCGAAAAAGCGAGAAAAACAGGGAACGGCAGGAGAAATGTATCTCCCGAGACAGGAAGACGGACCTGGGGGAATCCTCCCCTTACGGGCGGAGGCCAAACCAGGTCCATTGTCTTTGGAGGGCAGGACAATGCGCTTTTTTTGGCCTTCAGTGGGGGAGGCGCCCGACCACATGAGGCAATACGCTAAACACGGCAAACCGATCGGGGTCGAAACTCCCGGCCGCTGTTCTTCCTTCTTTTCCGTCACTCCCCCCCACGACTTCCGTTACAGGGAAACGGCCCACGGGAAAACACCGCTTCCTGTTTTCCCCTCCCCTGACAATGTAGGCCATTTCGATCCGATTGGCAAAGGCGGATTGTGTCCAAAAACGGAAAAATCGGGACGGAAGGTCCCCCATCCCGGGCAGACGGCTGGTCCACCGCCCCGATCAGGCGCAGGCCCCGGTAACATCATGACCGATCATTCTTCCGACAGGCGTTTTTCCACCTCCCTGTCCACCAGATTTTTGGCGAATTCGGTCAGCGTGTCGTGACAGACCCAGAAACAGGAGTCCAGCTTGCTGACAGTGCCGGCCCAGATCGTACGTCCCGTCCGGGTGGAAATCATTTTCCAGGTGAATCCGACAAGAGGCTCCGTCGAAAGACCCGACCGGTATTCGTATTCCGTCACATTCCCGAACATCACCGCATCAATATGTTCCTTGGCGAGCGGCTCCAGGATGTTTTCCGGAAGCGTTCCGCTTTCAGCCATTTTGGCGAGATCTTTCGTTGTCTCCGTGTCGGCTGAGGTCAAATACATCGCGTGGTTAACGGTGATGGACGAGACAAAAAGCGCGGAAACGGTCTTTCCCGCATTAGGCGTCGAGGTCAGGTTCTTGAAGGGGAGCAGCAGAACAAACATATGCTCGATCGGTTCGCTTTCGTTCGAACGGGTCGTTCCGCATCCCCCCATCAACAAGATGCCTGCCAACAAAATCAAGGTAGCCAAACGATTGAACCGGTTGACCGGACGAAGCATGTCTGAGTCCTTTCTTAAAACAGGAAGTTGATCCCGAGCATCAATTCTTCTGACGGACCCGAGTAAAGAGTCGATTCCTGAAAGTAGATCGCGTTTCCATACAGCGACCAGTGGAGGGTGACCGGATACCGGATGCCCAGGGAACCCTCTCCCGAAGCGAGATGGTTGTAAAAATCATCGTACCCGCCGATTTGACCGCTCAGCACCAGTCCGTTGTCATACTGCTTCATGCCGTTCAACGCGACCAAGACATACTGCTGGCGCATGATTTCCGGAACGAGGGCAGCGGTCGCGGGAGATGCGGCCATAATGGTCCAGTCGTCATAACCCGCCATGATGTCGAATTCCGGATCCGAGGTCAGCTGATAATCGAAGTAACCGAACGAATTGTGCAGATTTCCATAGGGCAGACTTCCATCATTCAACGAATAATCATAATACCAGTAATTCAACCCCATCGAAAGGCGCGAACTGAGCTGAAGGCTCGAGGAAATCGTCACCCCGCTTTCCATTCCGTCCATCTGTATGGCCTGGCCAAAATCCCCCCAGACCATGTTGTCGACCCCCTGGACATCAATGGTCAACAGACCCGGATTATAAAAAAAGTGGCCATACAATCCGGCCCTTTCGAGAGAGGTGTCTCCGGCATCGACCTGGATATCGGCGTGGTCTCCCAAACGGCTGTCGATGCCCGCATAGGTCCAGCTGTTCAGGCCATTTCCCTGTCCGGACACAAACCCCATATACTCGGTCCGTCCCGCGATGAACCGTGCCCCATAAGCCATAGGGGACTCGACTTGCGCGTCTCCGACAAACGCCGCCCCTCCGGAATAGTTGATTCCCAGGGCCGAGACGTTCAGGCTCCATCTGGGCAGGGTCGAGACCAGAAACTGGTCCGGCCGGAAGGGGGACTGAATCTGCCCCAATGCGTATAGATGCTGGTCCATAAAGGGAATGTTGGAATCGATCCCGCCCGGAAAATAGGTTTTGAGTAGATCTTTCCGGATGACCGGATTGTTCGGGTGGGTTTGCTGAAAGTGTTCCAGGATCGTCCTCGCCTTTTTCAGTCGCCCTTGCCGGATCAGGATTTCCGCTTCCAATATCCCGAGATCCACATTTTCGGGATCGATTGCCAATCCTTTCCGGACCGTCAACAGCCCGCGTCTCAGAAAATGGACCTTCTTTTCGATATAGGCCAACAGGTAAATCGCATTCAAATCTTTCGGATGTTCTTTCCGGAACTTTCGGGCGAGTTGATACGCTTCCGGAAATCTTTTTTCCCTGATCAGTTTTTCGATTTCTTCTAGCTGTGCCGTCCGGCCTTTGGATGATGGCAGGCCGACAGGTGCGGAAGCGCTTTCCGGACTGGCCGTGGGAGACGTCTGGTCTCTGGCCCACGCGGAACTGTTGCCAGCGGAGAAAAGCCAGAGGATCAGAAAAAATGACCCGATTCGCCGACCGATGTGGGATCCATCAAACTTATGGAGCGTCATTTTCATCCCGCATGGAAAACCCTCTCCTGAACGTGCCCTGAAAGGGAGTCCTTCCTTCCCTGTGAGTTTCCAGGCTTTTTCGCGCAATCATCCATCTTGAGTTTGTCTGAAAAGGAGGGCCCTTCGAGAGAGAAACAATGTCGGGAGGGGACAAATCCCCTCCCCTCCCGAACGTTGTCAGTTGCAATGTGTTCCTGTGTTATTTCTTGTCCACCGGATGTACGACAGGGTGAACAGCCGGACGGAACCCGGCGCGTGGGGACGATGTTGTTGCGGAATTTCTCATATGCAGCGCCGCCACCAGATGATGGTTTGTGCCGCTGCCGACCGACTGGGCAACAGAGACTTTGGTGCCGGAAGTCGAGGCCAGATCAGCCTTGTAGGCTTTTTCGTCCTTGGCGATGGTCTTGACAAGCGCCTTGTGTGTGGCCACGTCTTTCTTGATATCCGAGCGCAGAAGCGTCGCGATGTCCTTCTGCTCCTTATTCAGGTCGGCCATGGCCGTCTTGATCGACTTGATCGCCGCCTTGTCGGCCGCAACCGCCGCACTGCTTCCGGACTTCAGCTCGGAACGGAGATCGGCTTCCACCTTACGGAGCATGTCCCGCATCCTGTCGGACTTGTTCCGCGACCGTTGCAGGGCCAGCCGGTCTTTCAGAATATCGATCCTCAGGCCGGTAGCGTCTTTCTCGTCGGCTTGGATCGTCTTCTTCAATGTCGCAGCTGCCGAACTGCTGGCAGAGATCGTTGTTGACGGAGAAGACGACGAGGCGGGTGTTGCAGGTGTAGCGGGTTTTGCGGGTGAAGCCGGAGAAGTGTTGGAGGCTGTTGTGGTCGGCTTCGCCGTTGAGGAAGTTCCGGTGCTGCTGGACGTCTTCGTGCTTCCGGAGGTCGTGCTGGAAGCCGTTGTCGACGCAGTGGACCCCGAGGACGTCGACGAACTTGAAGAGGGTGAACTGCTCGAAGAGGTCGTACCCGTCTTCGTTGTGGTGCTCGTTCCGGTGCCGCTCGCCGTCTTCGTGCTTCCGGAGGTCGTGCTGGAAGCCGTTGTCGACGGAGTGGAGCTTGAGGATGTGCTTGTTTTTGACCCGGAAGTGGAAGCCGAGGCCAGATCAGCCTTGTAGGCTTTCTCGTCCTTGGCGATGGTCTTGACAAGCGCCTTGTGGGCCGCTACGTCTTTCTTGATATCCGTGCGCAGAAGAGCCGTGATGTCCTTCTGCTCTTTCTTCAGGTCGGCCAGGGCAGCCTTGATCGACTTGACAGCCGCCTTGTCGGCCGCAACCGCCGCACTGCTTCCGGACTTCAGCTCGGAACGGAGATCCGCTTCCACCTTACGGAGCATGTCCCGCATCCTGTCGGACTTGTTCAGCGACCGTTGCAGGGCCAGCCGGTCTTTCAGAATATCGATCCTCAGACCGGTGGCGTCTTTCTCGTCAACGTCGATCGTCTTCTTCAAAGCGGCGACAGTCGCGCTCGAAGAGGAAGAGGTTGAAACGGATGATGAAGAGCTTGAACCAACAGTCGGTGTGGCAGTGCTCGTTCCGGACGCAGAACCCGTTGAAGAGGCAAACGCGTTTCCGGACAAGAGAATTCCCACTAGAACTGCCGCCATCCCGGCATTTCCGATGGCCATCGAAACGGACTTTCCGGTTTCTTTGTGCATGGGTCTTTCTCCTTTTCTGTAAAGTGAATAAAAATCGGGAACGGAGAGAGTCGGCCATTCTGTCTCGGGGAAGGCTCTTCCAACTCCGTTCCCTTGCCGCTGTTTCCAGCGTGTATCCACCTTACAGCAGGCAACTGTGGTGGTTCCGTAACAAGAATCAAAAAAAAATCCAGCAGGCATCAATAAAAAAATTGACACCAATCACAATCGTAGCTACAGTTGGTCATATAACTCATTATAAATAAATATTTTTTATTTATTTGAGGTCTACCCCATGACCAAGCAGGGGAAAGGAGGGTAAAGAATGGGACGGAGGGGTAGAAAATCTCGCCCCTCAGAAGAAATTGTGGGCGAAGATTGGCATAGGTCAATCTTAAAGCGCGTGATAGGGAGGTACTCCCCAACCTAAAAAGGTCCGGAAACCGTAGGACGTTCTGGAGATCCGCTTCTCTTTGGTCTTGACACCCTCGACCGTTCCGCTAAAAATCTACCCTTGGGACCGGAACTAGTTCAATGGCCCGATCCGGTGGCGAAGAGTGCGGGTGATCTGGAAGGTCTGGCGGACGTGGGGTGAATACTCCACTGATCTCTCCGGGTCTTTTTTCGAATGGTGCATTTAGAGCGGCTTCTTCGAGGGTCGCTTTCTGGTTCCGACCTTTTCCTCAGACCCAGACGGCGATAACCGTCTCCCTGTTATCTTGGGATTCGCAGTCATCGACCTCCCCGATGTCCCCGATTTAACCTTATCCTTCGCCACAACAGGCTTTTCCGACCTCCTGGGTGAAGAGGGCTTCTCTTTTGCCGAAGGCTTCCTGGTTGCGGCGTTCCCAGATGTCCTCTTCTTCACCGGCTCTTTGTCTGAAACCGACATCTTCGCATCCTTCAGCGAAGATGAGGGTTTCGTGGCCGAGGCTTTTTTCGTTTTCTTGCCGCTCTTTTCCAAAGGGGAGGCCACTGCCATTTCAATACCGAACAGATCGGCAAGACCGTCGCTGTCGAGCAACCTCTCTTTGTCGGGAGACGATTGCGCTCCGATGGAGGTCTGTGAAGCTTCGGCAATCAAGTCGGAGGGGTCCACATGCCGAAGGATGAAGAGAAGCTCGGGGGATGAGTCCAGACGAGCCCCGACCCCATAGAGTGCGGCCGCGACATGCTTGCACATTGTCGCCCAGTCCGGACAGGAACAGTTGAGCGTGATCTCTTTCGGGGTCGGGAAAAGCCCCGACTGCGGATGACAGATCCGCTCCATCACGGTCTTCGAAAACTTCCCCTGAAGGAGCTCCACCAACGAAGAGATCGTTCCGGTGCACTCTTTGACGAGCCTGGTCCATCGCTCCTTTGTCGCCGGAGTGATGGCGATCTCAATCGTGTAGAGGTATGACCCCATGACCTGAGCCCGAACCCTCCCCGGCTCGATGAAAAGGTCGACGATCGACCCGTTGCGCGCATAACTCCGGCCCCGGGGTAGTCGATTCGAAAAATCGCTATAGGCTTCCAGATTGTCGCACCAAGCTTTTCCCCAGAAGCTTTTCGCGATTGTCCTTCCCTCGATGATCACGGGATTCATCTTTTTTTCGGACTTCTTTGCCTTGGCAACCATTTTCCTCGCCTCATTCTGACGTTTGGCGACGGGCACATAGGGTCTCCAGAATCTTTTGCTCATATTGGCTCTCCGATAGAATGAATGTCGAGCCGGACGAGATCGAGCAATTCGTCATTGCTGAGTTCAGTCATGTTGATTTCCCTCCCGACTTCGAGAACCTCCCTCACAAGCTCCGTCTTGGAGCGGATGAGTTTATCGATACGTTCTTCCACGGTGCCACGACAGAGGAACTTGTGGACAAGAACGTTTTTGTGCTGGCCGATGCGCCAAGCCCTGTCGGTTGCCTGGTTTTCGACTGCCGGGTTCCACCAGCGGTCGAAATGGACCACATGGGATGCTGCGGTCAGATTGAGTCCCGTCCCTCCGGCCTTCAGGGACAGAACAAAAAAAGGAGTGTCTTCGTCCTCCTGGAACCGGCGGACCAGTTCGCGCCTCTTGCCGACCGGTGTTCCGCCATGAAGAACCAGGCCGTCCCGTCCGAAAATTCCTCCCAGGAAGGCTGCCAACGGAAGGGTCGCTTCCTGAAACTGGGTAAAAATGAGCATTTTCTCCTGCTTGGCGGCAACAGTCTCGGCGATCTCGGCGAGCCTGTGAAATTTTCCGCTGTCCTTCGGATTCCATCCCCCGTCTCCCAGCCATTGGGAGGGAGGATTGCAGATTTGCTTGAACCTCATCAGAAAGGCCAGCACGAGACCCTTGCGCGCAATCCCATCGGTCTTGTCGAGAGCGGACTCGAGCTCTTTCACCGTTTTCCGGTAGTGAAGCGCCTGGACCGGGGCGAGCTGGCACCAGGCCATGACCTCCGTCTTGTCGGG
>DAHWKF010000105.1 GCA_027343785.1 Leptospirillum sp.
GTTGACCGCAACGATTTCCACCTCCCGGCTCCTTCTCCCGGGAAGAGCCGTTTCATCCATGAAGGAACGGGCGACCAGCCGACCGATCCGACCGAACCCGTTGATGCCTATCCTGATTGCCATTTTGTCACCCCTTCAGAAAATGCTGTCCCCGGGATGCTTGCTCAAACCGGAACATCGTTATAATGGAGTACGACTGTCGATCACTCTTTCTTCATCCGCATCTTGACGACAGGCCTATGCGGGATCGAATTTCTCGTTCATCGGACTTCCCGTGCTCATGAAATGAAATTCAGGGCTTATCCCCTTTGTCTTTGAAAAAGAGAGACGATCGCGCCTCCAGCCAGCGCCAGGACCGAGAAAGCCAAGCCGGAGAAAAGATTTCCGGAGTGATCGGAGATCATTCCTCCCAGTGCCGGTCCGATGATTTGCCCCAGGGCAAAAACAACCGTGAAAAGAGTGATCGACTGTCCCCACAAAGCCCGAGGGAGGGAAGTTCGAAGCATTGCGGTGGCGGCCGCCGGAACATTCAAAAAGGAGAAGCCGAAGACGAGAGCCGAAAGAAGCATGGCCGGCAGGGAACGAGAAAGAAGAGGAATCAGCGCTCCCATGGAGGTCAGGGCTATTGACAGTCCGAGAGACCGGCCTCCTGGGTATCGGGACAGCATACCTCTCCAGAAAAGAGGTGACAAAAGAACCGAGAGTCCCAAGATCCCCCACACGAACGCGGTCATGGATGGTCCATACCCGTTGTCTTCGACCCACTTGATGAAATAAGTCATGTAAATGAGATACCCGACGCCGAAGAGAAAATATCCTATCAGGGCGGGGATAAAGAAGCGCGGATCCCATGAGGGTGAGTCGGATGGATCCTGTGGTATCAACTCCGGGCTTCGGGAAGCCAATGAGGAAAGCCAGGCAAACAAGAGTCCCGCCACTCCGAGCACCATCCAGGCCCGGGGCCAGAAATCTGCCCCATATTTTGAGAACAGGAACGGGAGAAAAAGCCCCGACACCAGGATGCCGAATCCCCCTCCGCCCGTATAGAGGGAAATCGCAGTTCCGCTCCGGTGGGGGTCGTGAGGAAACAACCCTGACACCAAGATGCTCCCAGCGATGAACGACAGAGCTCCGAAGACCCCCGCCGTGAGGCGTAATAGAAGGAGAAGCGGATACGACGCGACGAGTCCCGATGCCAAAACCGAAATCGCGGTCAGGACAAGTCCCCCGAGAAACAGGGTCCGAACCGGAAAGCGGGCGATGACGCGTCCCGTCCAGGCTGCGCCGGCCAGATAGCCGATGGCGTTTGCCGCATTGAGCCATCCGGCCTCGCTGTAGCTCCACCCCAGACTCTCCATCATGGAGGGCAGGATCAGAGCGTAATCAAACCGGGAAAATCCCAAGGAAACGGCCGTTCCGAAACTGATAAGAAGAGCCGGCATAAACACGGAAAAGAATCTCATCATGCGGGTCCGGGCGGGGGGAGTGCAGAACGGATCAGTGTTTCTGCCGCCAAAATAGCTGCATCGACAAGATTCGGATCCTGCTGGATGTAGACCTCGGTCATAGTCCCGTCCCACAGAAGGAGCAACTGCCAGGAGAGAAGATCCGGGGAAAGGACTCCCGCCTCTTGTGCCAGCTTGGAGAAGATTCTCCGAAGGTCGCTTTTGTATCGTGCCACTCTTTCATGGATCGGATCGGCAGGATCAGCCCTTTCCGTGGCAGCGTTGATGAAGGCACACCCCCGAAACCCTTCATCCTCGACGATCCCTTTCATCGGACGGAAGACCTCCAGAAGGCGAGAACGTGGATCCTTGTCTTTCCCCTTTTTGTTGGCTTCCTCGAGGGCCTTGAGCCGGATTTCCGAGGTATGGTCGAGAACGGCGAGAATAAGGGCGTCTTTAGAGGGGAAATGATAGTACAAGGACATCCGTGCCGCTCCGGAACGGTCGATCACTTCATTGATCCCTACATTCTCGATCCCCCTCCGGTAAAAGAGGTCTGCCGCCGTTTCGAGCAGCTTTTTGCGGACTTGAGAGTCTAATTTTTTCCTGGATTGTCTGCTGTTCTTCATGAAGCAAATATTATCATACAGACTGGTCTATATCAAATTGACTCCGGATTCCGAAAGCAACCGTTGGAGCCGCGGCCTTATGAGGAATCCGGTCTTGCGACCCCGGCCAGAATCTTCCCCGACTCAGGAAGACACCGTGGAACGCACGTCGCATGTGGCTCTACCCCTCTATAACCCATTCACGTCCCGGCTATGGACCGATTCACATGGGTATCCATTTCGCACCGAAAGCGTCCTCTTTCCCTTTATTTCCACGGCCGGACAGGTCTTGCTGCTTGGAAATCAGAAATCTGCAAGGAACCAGATCCCCCCTGTATTTGGCCTTAAGGGAATGGTCCCTCCCTCATTTTTCCTGTGTTCGGTCTCATGATCGGAAGATAAAGAGGACCGGATCCCGTTCCTTCTTTCCCTTGCCAGGAAAGAACGATTTGACACCATCGGCCAAATTCACCGGGACTTCACGAATTGTTTACGAAAAAGCCGTTTCCCCTTCACTCCTCTTTGAGTTTCTCTTCATGGTCCCCTTCTATCCTGAGCTCGCAATAAATTCATCTTGAGAGAACTCCCGCGCGCAAGTTCCCTTGATGACAACGTTGACCGGTTCTTGTCGGAAACTTCTTATAGATGGAGTCCGAAATGAAAATCGACATCCGGAAATATCTTGTTGCATGGCTCCTTGTCCCGGGAATTTTCTGGGGAAGGTTGGCAACCGATGCCTGGTCGGCCCAGGAACAGTCCCAGCCGGTCCAGACACAGAATCCTGCGCCGTCTGATGTCGCGCCGGCAGTCGTCTACGGAACCGTTCGCTCGCAGAAAGACCAGAAACCGCTGGCGAACGTCCCCATTCTTCTCCAGAACCAGGACACGAAAAATACCGTCCAGAAAACCAGTGACTCCCAGGGCGCCTTCATTTTTTCCGGTCTGCCGGCCGGAGACTACCTCATCCAGGTTGGGGGCGGCAATTTCTCGCTCCAGCACAAGGAAGGTCTCCTGAAATCCGGAACAGTCGGACAAATCGACTTCGCCGTGAACCCGCTTTCGGCCGGATCCTCCGAACTTCTCGGGCGAACCTATGAAGGTCACGGCGACCACAAGATTCCCGTGTCGACCAGACTGGCCATCAAGAACAACAAGACGGGCGAGATCTACAGCGTGAATTCCGACAGCCAGGGCACCTTCGACCTCAAGAACATCCCGTCGGGCGACTACGTCATCCAGGCCATCAAGCGGGGCTATGTCCCGTATTCGGCCCAGGTGGCGGTCAACGGCAAGGTGCAATCGGACATCCGCCTGCACATCAACCATATGGCCCAGGCCGATATCAACGCGAATGAAAACAAG
>DAHWKF010000120.1 GCA_027343785.1 Leptospirillum sp.
GGACTTCGAACGGCTGGGAAAAGTCACCCGCCCCGGATCCTTCCTGATCCCTGACTGTAAAAGTCCTCTCTGGAAATGGGACCGGCGGGAAGGAGTCTGGTTCAAGACGCCGTCTTATTCAGAAGCCGTCCGGGGAATCAAAAGAATCAAGCCCGTCCTGGTCGTTGGGGACACGATCATGAGGCTTGGTCTGGGGATCGACCAGATTGACAACGCGCAGCAGGCGGCGTTGGGACTCGAACTCGAAGAACTGGCGGCGGAGGCCGGATGCCTGTTTCTGACAATCGGGCACACAAATCAAGCATCGACGAAAGAAGCTCTTTCCTGGCGGCTCCACTACCTCTCCAGGGCCGGGGGCAACGGACTTCCCGGCGTGCTTCGGTACTGCTTTGCCGTGACCAGGATTCACAGGAGTGACGTACAGAAGAATGGGGAACTTGAGGGGATGTTCTCCCCGGATGAGGTGTCATTTCGGAAGCTGATCGCTTGCGGGGTGTCGAAAGGCAACGAGATCCCGCCAGCGGCCTGGACAAACAATAGCCCGGCGTTTTTCGAGATCATGCCGTCCGGCCAAATCATGATGCTGGACAAGGACTTTCCGGGATACGGGACAGGTAAAGAACGATTGAAATATGAGGAGGTGTCCGTTGGCGATCAAGACCCGTTCGCAGGAATCTTCTGAAAATTCATTAACCATGACCGTCAATCAATGCCGGGGAGGACCGTTTTTGCCCGTTTCCCAAGTCCCAAAGGGGTTCAAGGGACGGACCTTCAATTTTAGCAACCAATGGGGAAAATGCATGGTCAGGGACTGTTTATTGACCCAGACACACCAAAACATCCTCGATGCGATCTTTAAAAACTCAAAATTGACGAAGGTTGCTCCGGACGGGCAAATTCTCGTTGTGTTTTCTCCCTACGAGATTCTTTCCGACATTGAGCACAAACACAAATCAAACTACAAATGGCTCGACGACAAGCTTGAGGACCTTCGAAAGACCAGGGTTGACATAGAGGTTAACGGGGTTCCGGTCACGGGGGGAATCGTCAGAAAACACGCTAAATCTCGCATGGACAACGAAGAAGCTCAGCGGAGGGGCGGAATCGCGAAGAACGCAAAGTACTGGGGCGTGATCTTCGAAAGCGAGTACTCCCGGTTCTTCCTCCATGATGTGAAGCTCCACTACCAGGCCCTTCTCCCAGAAATTTTCCGGCTAAAGCACGGAGTCACCCAAGCGTTGGTCCGGTTCTGTCTCAGCCATGACCGGGTCAACATGGCCATGGACGATGTTCTTCTGGCTCTCGGGGCATTCGATTACCTTGAGGACGAGCCGGAGCCGGGACTAATCACGATTGTTACTCCTGTCCGAACACAGCGACAAATCAGAAAAAATATCAGGGACGAGGCCGAGGCCCTGAAACAGGACTTCGGGATCGAACTCAGAAAGATGGGGGATGGGAGGGAAGGCGTTTTCTATCAGAAGCACCCGAAAGTCCGGTTCGAGTCTCCGGAAAAGCCTGTCCTTTCGGGCCAATTTGCCGTTCGTTCTCTGGAGAATCAGGCGGGACAAGGGGCGGCAATGGTTTAATAAGTATAGCGGCAATGGTTTAATAAGTTATTCGGGCAAAACGGCAATGGTTTAATAAGTTCCCAAGAGTATCTCAAGAGATACTCAAGAGGGGTCGAAGGACAGACCCACTCTTGGGGAGTGGGCTGTCTTCTCCCCCAAAGGACAAAAGCAAAGGCGCGGTCAAAAAGCCCCATCCTGTGTTCTTCCCCTTCGAAGAAAATCTTTTCCATTCCCGGCAAAAAGAACAAAGCGCCCTCCGAAGGAAAAACGTATCATGGTTTGGAAATATTGGAATCAATGATTGGTGCAATAGAGCACAGGTCGTTAACAGCCTCGTAGTGCTCAACGGTCGGAAATGGGGTATAAAAATGATGCAGAAGTGCTTTCCATTCCTGATATTGAGGCGACTGACGGAATCCTTCCGTATGATATTTCACGCTTTCCCATCGGACCAAAAGCAGATACCGATTTGAGTTCTCCATGCAACAGTGTACCTCATGCGACAGGTAACCTGGCATGGATGAAATAATGCTTTGTGCAATTGAAAAGGCCGTCTCAAACTCCATTGAAAAACCCGGCTTAATATTTAGCACTGCCACTTCGAGAATCATTATTTCTCCGTTTCTCCCTTCGAATCCCTTTCCTTTTCAGCTAAATTCGCCCCTTGCCGCCTTTCGTCTTCGCTCGCCGGACCTTGTGTGGTTCGCTCGCTCGCACTGTTCCACAACCCGGCTTCATCGAAGGAAAAGCCAAAACCCTCAGGAAGCCCTCTATTTTGCGTTTTAAGCCCCGTTCTTCCCCTTCAGGCAACCCAACCTCAATCTTCCCCTCAAAAACGCCAGGAAAAGCCAAGATAGGCGAATAAGCTTCCAGAGAGAGAACGATCATCGGTCATCAAGACGGGTGTGCGCCTCTGGAATCGTGTGACCGGCGACCTGATGACCATCGGGATTTCCCGTTTTCGAAGGCAGCCTGAAATAGGTACGCTACGGCCAGGCTGCGATAAGGCCTCCAGCGTTCGGCAAGTTGGAGCACTTCATCAGGATCAGGACGGTGGTCCAGACGATACGTGTGCTGAATGATCCTTCGCAGGGCGAGATCTCCTGGCAAAACGACATCCTCCCGGGAGAAAGCGATGATCAGGAATCCCTGGACCGTCCATGGACCGATGCCGGAAATAGTTGTGAGGCGTGCTTCGATCTCCTGATCCGACAACTTTTGGAGTGTGTCGGCGCTCATTTGTCCAATTATTCCGCATCTATCCGAATAGTCTCACAAATCAGGCCATGAGACAATCAAATTGTACACGATGCACACCATAAACACCTAAACCGGAGGGAGAGGAGGTGAAAAAACAGTTCTGTTCGATTCGTCTTCCGGAAGAGATCCTTCGAGAGATCGAGAAAATCGCAAAAAAGGAAGACAGAACGCGGAGTGCTGTTATCAGACGGATTGTTCAACAGTTTTTTTCAAAGGAGGAAAGGCATGAAAGCAAAAAACATCGGGAGAATGATCGGCCTGGGAACGATGTTGATTCTGGCGGCGGCCTGTAATCCCCTGGCATCCAGTCTCGGGGTTCCGGACTTTCTTAAAGGTCATTCGGCTCACTGGTACGCCTCGACCGTCTCCCACCAGCCGGGGATGGAGGTCCTGGAAACCGGGGGGGCCTGTCAACACGCTATTGCCATAGCGAACAAAGCCAACCCGGGGAAGCTCCGGGTCAAAAAAATCGAGGTGGCGATCACGATGGAAGGGGACCGCCACGAGTCTGTGACCTGTCGAGTCAAAATCTAAGAAGGAGGAAGTCAGATGAGCGGGAACCTTGTCCGGAAACAGGAAGGGAGGGGGGAGAGGATCACTCTCCCCGTTTCTCCCGAAACAAAAAAGAAGTGGGAGGAGGTCGGGAAGGCCCTCGCGGAACGGGGATACGAGATCGACACCGACCAGGCCGTCCGGAGAATCATCCGGAGTCTCGAAGCGGTCCTGAATCCCGGTCGGTCAAAACGAAATGCGGTGGGTCCGGAGGGTGCCAAGTGAGCATATGGAAGATTGCCGAGTATGCCGTGGGGATCTTGGTTCCCTTGAGGATGTTTTGGGCAGGAGAACGGGGCTGGTTTCGGTGAGTCGTCATGGGGAAAAGCGCTCCCGATTCGGCTCGTGGAAGCTCGCAGAATCCGAAGCAAAGAAGGGGGCGTTGCCCCCGCTTCGCTCCCCCTCTTCAGGACTTGGGACATCACGCATCCTGTCGGAATGGTCAAAAATCCAGCGTGCGTGCCGTCCGGAAGGCGGTTCGCTCACGGAATCCCTGATTTGAAAGCGGTTCGCATGGTGGTTCGCTTCGTTCCGTATCAGCAAGAGTAATAGCGAAGAATAGGCGGTTCGCAGGTGAACCGCAGGAAAAAGGAGGAAGTATAGAGATGAAGCGAAAATATGTGCCAGTCCGGTGGTCGGAAGAGGTCTTAGAACGGGTAAAAAAAGAGGCCGGAAGACGGGGACTTTCCATTTCAGAAACGGTCGGGATTCTTGTCAGGAAATCTCTGGACTCCAGTCCCGAATCCGGCCCAACAATCGATCCGGAAACGATCAAAAAAGAGGTCGATTCGGCGATCAGGTTTGGGCTTGAACCAGCCCTTAAAGCCATCACTCTTTTGCGGGCGGAAATCTCGGGATTGAGCAAAAATCCAGCCCCGGATCATGGTGGGACTGGCCCCGTTTTCCCCCCTGAAATAAGACCTGAAGTTGTCCGGTTTCTGGGAGAAAAAGTGGCTAAGACCGATGCTCTTTTGGTAGAGGTTGCGTCCAAAATTACCGGGAAGAATGTGGAGGTCTTGCGAGACGAAATCACGGCAGAATTGGGCAAGAGTTCCGCCACGGATCAAGGGAGAAACGGCCCGGAAATGATCCGGTTTCTGGCTGAGAAAGTGGCTCGAATCGACGCTCTTCTGGTGGAGGTATCGAGCAAAATTTCCGGATCAAACGTAGGAGATCATTCGGACAGAATGCGGAGGGTAAAAATCTGGTTCGAGGCCGAGGTCAAGAAACTTTTTGGAGGTGAACATGGCTGAATTTCAAGGGGTAGACAATCGGAACAATGACGCCGGGCTAGCGGGTTTTCTGGTCGGAATCGTATCCGGGACCGGGACGTTTATCGGGCTGGAAAACGTCTGGTGGAGATTGGGATGGGGGCCGTGGGACTGGTCCGATCCCCAGGGAAAGTCGGCTACCATCCACGCCTATTTCCTTTATCTGATCCATCGTGTCTTTCCCGATCATGTATCGGATCTGAACAACGGTCAGACATGGTTCGATTTCCATGCTTGGCTCATCTCCAATCATCTCAACGATTCCTTTTTCGCCAGTTTTTGGATTCCCCTGAGTGTTGGGATTCTGACTGGCCTTGCCACGGCCTGGTTTGTCGTTCGGGCCATCAACCGACAACGAAAAAGCTATCTTCGGGGCTCCCGGATCCATTAAGGAGGTGTTCACCATGTTTGCCAAAATCTTCGGAAAGAAATCGTACCCCTTCGGGCTCCCGGGTCTGAACTTCCCAAACGGGGCCGAGCTTGAGCACGTCCTGATTCCCGCCACCACGGGGAGCGGGAAAAGCCTGGCGATCCATTTTCTTCTGAACCGGATTCTGGAAGGAATCGACGCGAATCCCAAACAGGAAAAGGCCCTGATCACCGACCCGAACGGCCAGTTCGCATCCACCCGGGCCGACAAAAACGACATTGTCCTGAATCCGTTCGATCGCCGCTCGAAGCGATGGAACCCGTTTTGCGAGGTCAAAAGCGATTACGATTACAAGCTTCTGGCAACGGCGGTCATCCCGGACGTAGAGGGCAAGGGTCAGGAGTCGGCGGAGTGGCGGAATTATGCTCGGGAGATGCTTGTCTCCCTTATGAAGGCCCTCGACCGGAGCGGAAATCCGGATCCCCGGGAGGTCCAGCGTCTCCTTTCGACACCCAATCCCGAGGCACTGGCCCCTTTTCTTGTCGGGAGTCCGCAGGAGTCCTTGCTGGCCCCCGCCAACGAGAGGTATCTGGGTGGCGTAATCGGAGTGCTCTCGAACGCTCTGGCCCCTTGGGAATTTCTCGAACCGGGCGGGAATTTCAGCATCAGGGAGTGGGTTCGGGAGGGGAAGGGGTGTCTTTTTCTGGTCTACACCGACGCTCAGATGGAAGCGCTCCGCCCTTTGCTCGGGTGCTGGTTGTCGCTCGCGATCCGCGAAACCCTGTCCCTTCCGATCGAACTGGACAAAAACGGCATGGCACTCCGCAGGATGTGGTTTGTGATGGACGAACTCGATTCACTCGGTACCGTTCACGGTCTGACGGACGCTCTCTCCAGGGGCCGTAAACCCGGTCTTGCGGTCATCTCCGCGATCCAGACGACCGCCCAACTCCGGATCCGCTACGGGAAGGATGGCGCACAGGCGCTCATGGCCTGTTTCGTGAACAAGCTCGTCATGCGCCAGGGAGACTTCGAGGACGCCAGGCACTGGTCGGATTATCTCGGCCAGTTCGAAGAAGAGAGGTTGACCCGGACCCATTCCAACTCCCCCGGAGGACAAGGGTCGGAAACGACAGGAACGCAGAGAGAGATCCGCCTGCTGGTCATGCCTTCCGAATTGCAGGACCTCCCGAAATTCTGCGGGTATGCGCGGATTTCCGGTCTGCCGGGGATCCGGACCTTTAAATTCCAACCTCAATCCTGGCCGAAAATTTGTCAGGGCTTTGTCCCGAAGGAGGGGTAATCATGGGATGGTTCGACAAGAAAGACGAAATCAACGTGAAAGAAATCGAACATGTGCGCGGGTCGCGGATCCTGACCGACCAGCCAAGGAAGGCCAAAAACTCCGCCCCCCGCTGGTTCGATCCGGGAGACCCGACGACTCACGATCTGCCCCCGAAGCCGGAGAATTATGTCGAAGTCCAGAACCAGACCCTTTCACGGGAACTGGTCCTGGAAGACATCGAACTCCCAGACGAGACCGCCACAAAGCATCTCGTCGTGAGCGGGGGCACCGGGGCCGGGAAAACCCAGGCGATCCATCGGATCCTTGACCGCGTTCTCTGGGGGGCGGCGAACGGAGAGAAGGCGATCATCACCGATTCCGGGGGGCAGTTCTGGGAATCCCGGAGCGGGAAGGCCGATCTTGTCCTCAACCCGTTCGACGGGCGTTCGGTCCTCTGGAATCCGTTTGCCGA
>DAHWKF010000123.1 GCA_027343785.1 Leptospirillum sp.
CCGGCAAAACCGGGCCTCGTGACCGCTCCGGGTCCCTCGATGGTTCCCCAGCCGGGATATCCCCAGCCGATGATGGGCGGCGGCTACCCCGGCTATGGAGGTGGATACGGCATGCCGATGATGCCCATGATGCCGTAAGAACATCCGAAAATCTGTGAAACATTGCGAAAGGAGAGAAATGTCAACCGATCCATTTTTAATTGATTCTCTTCGTTCTCTGCGCGGTCAGTCTCTCCGGAAGCTGGCAAAAGATGCGGGAATTGACGCAAGCAGCTTATCCTATTGGCTGAGAGGCATTGAACGTCGAGTTTCCGAAGAAAGGCTGAAACCGGCAAAAGCATTACTTGGATTGGGTGAAGATGGCCTTCTCCCCGGAGTTCATCGTTGGATTGTTCCATCTCATTTAAGAGCAGATGTTTTACAGACAGAATCTATTGTCCAAAAATTTCTTCCTGGCGGGGGAACTATCTATCCAGTTCGAAGGGAAAACAGGATTTTGAATAAAATGACAACTGAAACGTATGTTCCCTGGTCTCCCTGGATCCGATGGATTCTCGTTCCCTTGGCTTTTCCAAACAGCCGGATAATTCTCAAGATGGGTGAAAAAGTTAAACAGTTGCTCAACCCGTTCGACAACCACTCCCCGGACCCTTCTCGAATGGAGGGATGGTTCTGGCCCGACGGAAGCAAAGGGAATGAAAAGGAAGAAATCAAGAAAACCTTATGGGTGGATCTCCCTGAGGAAATATTTCTCCGTATATCTGGTGATGAAAACCTTTCGGTCCTTGATTTGGAAGCAATATTGGGAATTGCAGGAAATTTGCAATGGACATGGGAGAGATTGATTCCCGCATTGAAAGCAAAAGGGATCACTCCTGATGAAATCGCTAGAAATCATGGGCTTCTTTAACAGCTTCAAGAAGGTCGATGTTCCATCGGTGAAATAATGGGGAGAATTTATGGAATATCTTTTTGCTAACACAAAAAAGGAAGAAGCTGTCTCTGTTCTCGAAAAGGCTTTGGGCGAACTCCTGCAAGACCTCTTTGATCATCGCATGAGGGAGAGAGACAAGTCTTTCGATGATCTCGTCGCCATTGATGTTGCCGAGATTTTGAGCAGAAATCCTCCAACAAACGCTGACATCTTTATCGGTTTCATGAAGGCCCCTCTCGAAGGGGCCATAAAGATTTCCATCAAGAAGATCGGTCGTCTTCTGCATGAGATCGGTGGAATCGATCTCATGAGGGAGATTCAGGAGCGCGTGTGCAATATCCCATTGAAATGCTACGGACACGAAAAGACCGGAAGCGATTACGGCCGACAGGCCAGTGTCGTCACCCATGCCTGGGATGGTCTTGGAGGGGAATGGTGGGCCTGAAATGGGAGCCCTTCGGAACCCATGGAGAAGGAATGATTCCCCGATAAGGAGGTGAAAAATGGTTAATCAAGCCGAGAAAGTCATTCTCAGAAATTCGTCGGAAGCGGCCACGCCCGTGACGATTACGGCCTGGAGGTCCGCCAAGGGACGTTTGTTTTTCGACGAATCGACGGCTCGATATGACGGCTCTACTCATACCTGTTGTTCGGATTGCGGAAAAATATCCGAGAACCCTTATACGGTCTGCAAACCTTGTCGTGATCTGCGCGACGAGGCAAAGTATGACGCTATGCCAAGATCCGAATGGGACGGAAAGGCCATGCTTTACTCGGATGTCCGGGATAAATATTACGACAGTATTGAATATGCAGAAGACGACCTGGAAGAAAACGAAACATTGGCTGATTTACGCCTGATCATCTGCGAACCGAACTATGCGAGACAACTCGATCCCGATTATTTTATCGACGAATTGCCAGAAGATGGTGATCTTCCGGATTGGCTGGAAGAGGCAGTCGTCGCGTTCAATAAGGCAATCTCAAATGGCGAACCACTATCGTGGACGCCAGGAAAGCTTGCGCTGAGACTGGAGGGAGGAGAGAAGAAATGACAGAACAGAAAAACGCGCTCGAAGCGAGCCTCGACAGAATCAAGAAATACAATGACGGAACGGTCCACAACCAGCTCGTGCATGACGCCCTCAAGTATTTCATTTCCATCGAACCCGATCCGGCGCAAACCATCGACTATAAAAAGTACCTGGCCCGGTTCGAAAACGACGAATCGTTCGTCAAATCCCTGCTGATCCTGAAACGGTTCGCCGAACAGATCCCTCAAAGGACGTTTGCGAAGATGCAGGAGGAATATTACCGGATCATTCAGTCGCCGAGGTTTTCAAATGACTCTTTTCGGCAGGGTGTTGTGATCACCTGGTTGCACAACGCCTGGGATGGTATTGATGAATGGAAACGATGACGCTTCTGCAGAAGGTTCGGACTTCTCCCCCTCATTGGGCGAACGAAGCGATCCGCCCTTTCGACGAGGATCTGTACCGGGAGGCGCTACCGTTCGTCAAACGGCGCTACTGGTGCGATTCGGGCTCGATCAACGTCTTCCGGATCGTCGGGACTCGCCATCCGGATTACCGGAACATGAGCTGGCGGTGGATGCTCGAAAACGGGAAGCGGATGCCGGAAAATCTGGCGCTTCATGCGACGAATCCCGGCTACTACCTGGAAACCGTCCGGAAAGTCCCGGAAATGACATATATCACCCTGGACGGCATGGACTTTTACGTGTCGACCGACGGAAATCACCGCAGCACCATCGCCCGGTTCGATTTCCACGACTGTGGAACAACGACGCTTCACGGCGTGACAATCGACGACGTCCGGATCGACTGGGACATGTTCCGGATTTACCGGGAGATTATCGACCTGATCGAAGGAGGGGTCCTTTCATGTTTCGTGGTGCCGTTTTCCGAAAAACTCTCCCGGGAGGACACGGCGGGCTGGATGCTGGAAACCTTCCGGACGGGATTGAAGATCCGGTCGAAGGGGACGGAACGGATTTTGGAGGACGCCCAGACGGCCCAGGAGTGGATCCGTGAACGGGCGGAACGCTGTCCGTGACATCCGTTTTCTGGTTCAAGGCCGGCATATTCGCCGTCTTCGGGACGGTCCTCTCGGCGATCGACCTGAAGACACTCCGTCTTCCCCACCGGATGACCCTTCCGTTGGCGGGACTCGGTTTTCTGTTTTCGTTCGTTTCGGGAAACGGGCTGACTCCCCTGGAATCTTTTCTGGGCTTCACGGCCGGAATCGTTCCCCTCGGAATCCTGGCCTGGAAAAGACAAAAAACGTTCGGGTTCGGGGATGCCGTATTCGCTGGCGCGACCGGAGCCTTTTTCGGCCTCATGGGACTGGGAATCGCCCTTGTCTCCGGAGGACTGATGGCCCTGGCTGTTGTCGGGGTCCGGAAAAAAGAGAAGATCTTTCCGTTCGGACCCTTTCTGGCCGCTGGGGGCCTGACCGGGTGTCTTTTATCATTTGTCTTTCGTAACAGGAGTCTGTTTCATTTTTAAATATTAAAATGGTATTTTTATATACCGTTTACAATTGAAGGAGAATATCCAATGAAAGGTCCCGGAAAAAAGAAAGCCCGGAAAAAGACGGAGGCCGCGTGAAGTTTCCTTCTTCCTCCCGGATCGCACCTGGATTCTCCATGTTGGCAATTTCCGGCATTCTTCTGGCGGGAAGCGCCCAGGCGGGCGCCTGGTCCTTCCCCGGCTCCGGCCGCATGTTTTCGTGTTCGAGGGAGATTTCGGCCTCTCCCGAATCCCTTCTTGGGGAGCACTACTCTCCGGAAGAGAACCTCGAATCCATCGATGTGGATCTGATCGACCACGCCAGGCAAAGGATCGAAATTGCCATGTATGCCTTCACGGACCGACCTATCGCCGACGCGGTGATCCGCGCGGCCTCCCGTGGGGTCCGGGTGTGGATCTATCGGGACGGTATCCAGATCCGGGACCGGGGCGACAAATCGGGACGCATTCTGTCTTCCCGTGCCGGTCGGGAAGGACTTATCCAAATAGAGGTCAAACGCAATTCGTCCCGAAACATCATGCATCTGAAGGCCTATGCGATCGACGGGAAATGGCTCCGGACAGGGTCGGCCAACTGGTCGCCCCCCGGGGAGGGGGCTTATTGCACCAGGGGATACCGGAATCATTGGAACCAGCAGGACAACAACCTGTTCGTCACGGGCAATCCCCGGGAGGTCCGGAAATTCGAAGAGACGTTCCGGAGAATCTGGACCCGGGGATCCAACCGGTCCTGGAGCCCGAACTGACATGGGCGGCATGACTTCCACGGCCACCGCCATGTTGCAGCAGGTGGCGAACGACTTGCCCGCCTTCTGGACGCTCCTGACCACGTTCGCGACCCTGACGGGGCTTGTGTTCTGCGGGTACGGACTGTACCGGGCAGTCGAGGACCAGAAACGGGGAGAGTCCCTGATGGGAGCCGTCGCCCAGTTTGTCTTGGGCATCGGTCTCGTGAACTTCGTCTATTTTGTGAACTCTGCCACCCAGACCATCGGGTTCTCGACGGGAAGTCTTTCGACGTTTTCCTATACGGGCTCAAGCGGATCCGGCACGTCCCCGACGGGAGGGATCCCCTCCTTCGCCTTCGTCATCCTGAAATTCTTCGGGTGGCTCGCGGCATTCCGGGCCTTTCTCCTCTGGTCCGAATCCGCCCGGTCGGGTTCTCCTCCGGGAACGGTCTGGAGGGGAACGACGCATTTCGTCGCGGGGATCTTCCTGATCAACATCCAGCAATTCCTGGGAATGATGGGGGGCTATATGGGGACAGGCCCGGTCGGGTGAGACCGGAGGGCGGTCTGAAACCGATCCGGACAAAAATCAAAAACCAAGGAGAAGAGATGGAAGAAATCAGGGAAGAAGCGGGACCTCCGGTCAAAAAACCCAATCGTTTCCGGAGGATTTTCAAGGTTCTGATTGCCCGGAGGAGTGCCGGAAAAAAGGTTCCGGCACCTAAGTCCTGGGCCCGGATTCGGGGCCGGAAAGGATCCTGGGTTCTCGAATGGGGAGACGGAACGCGGGTCGGGGTTCTTCCCCTCGAGGCGGAAGTCGTCTTTTCGTCCGACGAGGATGGGGTCCACGTGCGGGATGGAAACGGAAAAACGGTTCCGATCGGAAGTCCGGGGAATGCGGATTCCAATCGGCTCCTTTTGGGGAAGATCGAACGCGCCCTCCGAAGACGGGGCGGCGCGCCAGGAGTCGTTGCCGCGGGCGTCTTTTTGGTGATTGTTCTGGCCGCCCTCTTCGCCGCTGTTCCGGACCTTCCTCGATTCGCCCAGCTTTCGGGGTCCGGGCCGGCCGCCGGGGGAGGAGGCCCTCTCTCCTCCATGACCGGAATCCCCCCTTCCATGAGTTCGGGACTGACCTGCAACCTCCACTGACAAGCGAAAGGATGAAAAATGACAACGGAAATCAGAACCATGAGTGTTCCATTTCACGGGAACGATCTTTTTCTTGTCGATGTCGGGGGTGAACCCTTTACCCCCATGAAGCCCATCGTCGAAGGAATG
>DAHWKF010000124.1 GCA_027343785.1 Leptospirillum sp.
ATATCAGCCGGAAGATACCCCCCCAGTCAAAATCTTTGAAGCGGTCAGACAAGATCACATACCCCGGTAACCGAAGGGGCCGTTGAAGTAGAACGTCACGGTTCCCATGGGGGTGTAAGTGTGGGGATAGTTCGACTGGTAGACCGGCAAGGCGACTCCCGCGCCCCAGGTTGCCGAAAACTTCGGATTATGCGGCCAGGTGACCTCGACTTCGGGCGCCAGCCAGAAAAAGGACCAGGAAGGAGCATTTGCTGCACCGAAAAAGAGACTGGAACCGCTCTGGGTCTCCCCGTAGAACTCCAGCATATAACCCGCTCCCCATTCGGTGTTGATCACGTGTTCAAACGCCCCCGCGTAGTAGGTGAGGTTGCCGTCCACCATGTGAAGACTTGTGGTCGAGTTGAATGGGAGCTGGGTGATGCCGTTGTTGAAGGTATATCCGGCCCCCACGGTGGAAGGATTCTCGACGATGTCCCCCACCTGGAGGTAGAACATGAAGGGCTTGACATGCTTTCGGACGAGGACCATCACCCCTTCGTTGTAGGTCCCGTTTCCCAGCTGGTCGGTGCCGTAGTCCTGGGGGTTCAGGTTCTGGTACTGTCCGGAGGGCACCCAGAAATCGAACGTCAGGGCGATCGCCGGCATCGCGATCGGTTCATAGACGTCGGCGTCGCTGGTCAGCTGCCACTTGACCTCGAAGTGGGTGTTTCCCACCCCGAAATGACTCGCCGAATGGTCGATGCCCTGGGAAGGGTCGATCCCCTGCCAGTTCTGGATGAGCGGCAGGAATGTGTCGAACTCCAGGCTGTGGCCGAGGCCGACCGCGAGCCGCATGGGCATATACAGGGACGATGCGGATATTCCGGGGGTGATATAATCGTAGGCGAACGGCTCCAGATACCAGGAGCCGATCGGCTCCACCTCCGCCGTCCCCGTGAAAAACGGTCCGCTCGTGTTGGGACCCCATGGCAGGTAGGGCGGGGCCAGCGCCTGAAAATCCTTCGACATGTCGCTGTCGCTCGAAAACGGAAAAGCCATCGGCGATCCGGGGCTTGCCGGACTCATGGTGGCCGGATCGGCCCATCCGTTTATTCCCGGGACCAGAAAACCGGCAATCAGAAGTCCCTTCCATAAACACGCAAAAATCCCCCGACGCATCCCCCTCATCGTCCCGATCTCCCTCTCGTTTCCTGTGTGGTTGGCGGTTCAGAATCCTAGGGCTGAGGTTTGTCCAGCGTCACGGGATGGTTACCCAGAAGGATCGCCAGCGCGTGGGCCGACTGGCCATTATGCAAAAGGGCTTCCGCCATGATCTTCCGGTATCCGTGCGGCCATTTCTGGCGCGGCTCGATCAGGGCCAGAAGGGTCAGCGCCCGATGGTAATCGTGATGCGCGATCAGGATCCGGGCCTCGTTCAGGATGTAGGGCTCGTCGTCGTCGTCCGTCCTGAGGACCCGCGCCTGCTCCAGATAACCCACGGCTTTCATGTAATGGCCTTCCTTGAACTCGATATAGGCCATGTTGTTCAGAATGGAGGGTTCCTTGGGGTTGTCCCGCAATGCCAGCTTCAGGTCCTGTTTCGCCTTCTCAAGCTGGCCCTGCCGGATTTCCGCATAGGCGTGCTTCTCGTGAATATAGGCCCGCACATCCGGCTCCGTCATCTCGGCGCACCCGGCCAGTAAAAAACCCAAAAAACCCCACACAAAAAAAACCGTTCTCTTTTTCCGATTACCCGACGTCATCCTGTCCCCCTCAGGGTTTCCCACACGCGTGGAACCGAAGATCCCCGGTGTGACCGGGAACCTTCGATTCCACTATTGAAACTTAGTCTCATAATAAAATCGTAATCCTCTTCAGGCTTTAAAGTCAACCCCTCAGGGGATCAGACGCCCCATCCCTCCCGGCGCAGACAGGATCCCGAAAAAGATCTCCATGGCGATCCGGATCCTTCTCCCGGCTCTCTCCAGCGGCGGCATGACAACATTGCGCATTTTTTCCTCCCGATCCTGTCAGCGCGCGGTCCGGACGGCCGCGCAAATATTCGGCCCCTTGACGGACTGCGCAGGACAGGGTCTCTTTCATCTTTTGTTTATTTGTCGTCGAAATTTTTCTGAAAGAAAGACTGGGTGCGGAAGAAAAAAGGCGAAATCCGAAAAAACGGGGAGAGGGAAAACCACGGTGATGTCACCTCACGCGCATTCCGGCTCCTCCTTTTTCTGTCCGCACCGGACTCGAACCGTCGTCCACAACTTCTCCTTCTCGTTGAGGCGGTACCCGTTCCGGACGCCCAATGCCGTCCGGTATGGCCCGTCGCCTGTTTGACGGGGCGCATCCATGACCCCGACTACTTGAGGTATCGTTTCACCACTTCGATCACATCCTCGACCGCCTGCTCCCGGTCCCGGGCAGATATTTCCTGCCCATCCTGGATGTGTTCCCGGATATGGCCTTCGATCAGTTCGCACATGAGGCCGTTCAGAGCCCCGCGGGAAGAAGCCACGGTCTGAAGAATCAGCGACACGTCGTCGCCTGCTCCTTCGGACTGCTCCAGAAGCCGCTCCAGACCCTCGATCTGTCCCCGGATCTTGCGGACCCTTTCCAGCAGTTTTTTCCTGTTTCTGACTGTATGCAACCCTGTCCGTCCTTTCCGGTGACCTTAATATATACTCCCCCTCCCTATCTGTCAAGCGCCGATGGAGACCGCAAAAAAGGGACCCCGGAGGGTCCCTTTTCAAGAATCTGGAGATTTCGGACGGCGTGTCTGTCCCTCAGAAGGTCAGCGTCACACCTCCGAAAACGTTAATGGGTTCGCCCGGATAGACCATGAGAAGATTCGGGTTGGCTTTGTCCGCGGTGAGAAGTGCGGCCGGCATGTAGTAATCGGTGTTCAACAAGTTAAATGCGTTGAAGAAGAGCTGAGCGCTCTTGTACCACGACAATTTCGGAAGATCATAGGCCACGAGAAGGTTCGTGGTCCAATAGCCGGGAGAATTCATCTGCAGATTCTCTGACCCGGTGGATCCCCCTCCCGTGTTGAGGACATTCATCATGCCCGTGTAGCGCTCGTTGACCGTGATGTGCCATTTCCCTCCTGTATAGTTCACGTCGAGGTTTCCCAGCATGTTGGGAACGAAGGGAAGGGAGTCCCCCGTAAAGTTCGGTCCCCCACCCGGAGTCGCTCCGTTTACGAAGTAGGCGTCGACGGCGGAGAAGTTCCCGTCCACGCTGAAGTTGTCCGGAAGATCGCGCTTGAATTCGGCCTCGACCCCCCGCATCTCCACGAGCCCCGTCTGGAAAGGAAGGGCATTGACCACGCCACTTGGAAGCACAACGGTCGAAACATTGAGCATATTGTTGATGTAGTCGTTGTAGAAATCGATCCCGACAAATCCCTTGTCCGTGGTGTACCGGGTGCCGATGCCGATGTCGTTTACGATTTCCGGCTTCAAATTAAGCGGGCTGGCTCCTGGTGAAAGTTCGAAGAACTGGATGGACGGAGCCGCATAGGACTGGCCCGCGTTGACGTAGACCTTCCAGTGGTCGGTCGGGTACCAGTTGGCTCCCACGTGGGGAAGGGGAACCACGAAGGATTCGCCGGCGTTATGCTCATAGACGGCATTTCCTCCGTTTGCCTGATTCACGGCGACCTGGGCGTTGGACATTGCGGAGTTCACATACTGTTCATTCACTGCCATCACCCGGAATCCCGCCGAGAGGAGCCATTGGTCTGTGGGACGGTAATGGTCCTCGAGATATCCGCCGATCGTCGACATGAGATTGGATCCACCCGCATTCCCCGTAATGTTGGGGGTTCCGATGGGTTGGTTGTAATAATCCGTGTTGTTGTAGGAGAGCCTTGCGCCAAGATGAACCTTGTTACCTTTCCATGTCTGGATTGCGGTTTCCGCGATGTCTCCAACCTTGAATCCTTGGCCCTGGATATAGGTGAAGTTGAAGGGATTGGCGCATTGGACGGACGTTCCTCCCGAGCACACCCCGCCGTAGTCCGGCGCGATATTCTTGAAAGCCGTTCCCGAAGGTCCGGCGACCGGGGGTCCGATGATCCCGGTCGGAACGTTGATGACGCCATAGGGAACAAGGAGGGCGAAGAGATTGTTCTTGACCGAGACCGTGGGATTCAGCTGGTCTTCTCCCTGCAGGGTGATCATGTACCGTTGCGAGGTCCACTGCTTGTAGTACGGAGAGTCCGGGGTATTGGTTCCGGAAGGATACGAGGCATTCTCACCATTTGGCAGCCCGTTGTAGGTCGGCCCGAACTGCTGGAAGTTCTGGAGCGATGTCGAAGAACCCCGGTCGTAGTTCTTGTAGGCTCCGGTGAACATAAGGCTGATTTTGCCGTTTTCCAGGTATTTGGAGACGTTCGCGTAATCCTGATACTCCTGCACTCCCGTGAATTCCTGGAATCCCTGCTGGTTGATGAGTGAGAGATCGTTGTAGGCCCCGACGCCGGTTTTTTCGTTGATCCCGGTGTTGGTGATGAAGGAGGAGTAGTACTGGTTGTAAGAACCTATCCCGGCGGTGATTTGGGAGTAGGCGTCCTGGGTAGGCTGCATCAGGTGGATATTGACATTGCACCCCGAGGCGTAGTTGTAAAGGTTGGCCGATGTGGTCACCCCCCGCTGGATATCGACGGAAGCGATATCGATGTTGAACAGGTTCAGGTCGTAGACCATACCACCGTCCTGGTTCTCGTTGAAGGGCACACCTTCGACCTCGAACTCGATGTTGGCCCCACCGGACGGCGCCGTGTTCGATCCCCCGGTGGAATACCCCCGGCAGGTGAAGTAGTTCATGCCGCCTGTCACGCCATTGGCGCCGGAACGGGAGTAGTAGTTGACGCCGGGCTGGTTCGACAGGGCGAATCCGATGCCGGTTGTCTGCCAGGTTTCGAAGGTCTTGTGGTCAACAATGGTGATGGCGCCCGTCGTGTCCTTGATCGTCTTGTTGCCGGTTGCGTTGATGTCCGCCTGGGCCATGTGGTTGAGCCGGAGCCGGATGTCGGCCCTGGCGGTTCCGTTGACGGCCATCTCCTGGGAATAGGGAAGGTAGCCCCTCTTGATCGCCTGGACCAGGTAGTTTCCGGGCGGAATGTTCTTCAGGTCAAAAGCGCCCGACGGATCCGAAGTGATCGAATAGATTTCCTGGGTCTTGAGATTCTTGATAGCCAGTGTCGCGGCGAGCGGGATCTTGTGGTCCCCGTGCCCTTCGAATGTGCGGCCCAGGATTTCGGAGGAACCGGCGGAAAGCTCGTTGATGGCAAAATCCATCTGGCCGATGGTGCCACCTTTCAGCAACCCTTCTTTTCTCTGGACGGAGAAGTTGCCGCCGCCCACGAGAATCAGATAATCCCCGGCCGGCAGACCGGAAAAGATGAAGGCCCCCTGGTTGTCGCTGAATTTTTTGACCACCATACCGTTGGTCTTGTTGGTGAGCACGATGGGAACACCTGTCAGGGGTTTCCGGTCTTTGACGGAGCGGATGTTTCCGTAAAGCACGGATGAAGATTCTGTCTGGCTGGCCGGTTTCGCCGCCGGCGGGGTAGCGGATGTCTGGGACGAAGCCGCCAGGGCGTTCCGGTGAAACGGGAAAATCGCCGAGCTGGCAAGCGCGACCCAGGCGATCCATTTGGAGTTTGACAACATTTTTCCTCCTTTAATAATTGATAATATTTAATAAAATTTGATAAAATTACGTAAAATTTAGTGAAAACCCATATATGTCGTTCGAGGATTGTTCTAGGGAAATATAGGGAGGCTTTATGAAAACCAGGTAAATAATTCGTTAATCAAGAAAACCCAAAAAGGTTTTCCCTTCCTGGAGGAAGCCGACAACGATTTTTTCGTTGAAATGGGGAAGGAGCAGGCCGATTGGGGAAACAAAAGGGGGAGTCCGGACGGACTCCCCCTACCTATAAACGGTTTCGGTCTGATTCCGCGCTAAAACGTCATACTGACACCCGCGAAGACATTGATCGGTTCCCCGGGGTAGACGAAGAGGGTCTCGAGATTGTTGTACCCCGAAGAAAGGCCCGCCGGATTGTAGTAGTTCGTGTTAAACAGATTGTACGCGCTCGCAAACAGGTTGGCCTTCTTGTACCACGACAGTTTGGGAAGGTCGTAGGTGGCGAACAGGTCGGTCACGAAATAGGCGGGTGAGTTGGCCTGGTAATTCCCGTTTCCGGTCGGTCCTCCGGAAAAGTCGATGACGTTCATGACGCCGGTGTACCGTTCATCGATCGTGACGTGGAAAGGACCATGATCATAGGTCAGGGCAAGGTTGCCCATGCCTTGGGGAACGAACGGGATCAGATCGCCAGATGTGTTGATTTGAGCTGAATATCGCTTGTGAGGACAGCTTGGATATAAGAGTAGTTGGCTTCGAGACCGAAGCCGGCGACCAGATCGAACAGTTGGGGATTCTCTGGGGCGTCCCTCCCTCAAGCGCGATGAAATCGCGCCGAAGCCGACTGACGGTTGGAACCGATTGCCCGCCCCATTGCTTGGGCTGTTTCGGCCAACGATAGTCCCAACAAAGGCAGAAGCGATGGACTGCGCCAACCGGATCTCCTGTCGTACGGTCGTTCGGTCCATTCTGGGTCCTCCTTGGACCCATAGATTAAACCGGACAACCTTCGCGCTATAAACCCGGACATATTATGTGCTCTCTACACCTCCTTGGAAAAGGGTGGGGTTCTTTCCTAGTATGTATTATCATTTTAGACGCAAAACAGAATGAATCTTTACTTTTCGATTGAACACCTTAACCGAGAGACGTTCATGTCCGAATCCCTTCCGCCAATTCCCGTCGAGTCCATCGCCTCCAGAATCTTTCTCGTTCGTGGCCAGAAGGTCATGCTCGATTCTGATCTGGCCGAGCTATACGGCGTTGAAACACGATCTCTCCTTCAGGCTGTCAGACGTAATTCCCATCGGTTTCCTCCTGATTTTGTCTTTCAAGTCAATGAAGACGAATGGAAATCTTTGAGATCACAAATTGTGACCTCAAAGGGACGGGGTGGACGTCGCTATCTTCCCTTTGTCTTCACGGAGCATGGAGCCATCATGGCCGCGACGGTTCTGAATTCGCCATTAGCTGTCGAAATGAGTGTCTTTGTGGTCAGGTCCTTCGTTAAACTGCGTGAAATGCTTTCCACCCACAAGGAGTTAGCCAGAAAGATCGAGGACCTTGAACGAAAACTTGAGGTTCACGATGAGGCCATTATCGGGTTGTTCGAGGCGATCCGGCAACTGATGGAGCCGCCAGCTGAGGAAAGGAAGCAGATAGGGTTTACAAAAGAGCCATAAAATGGGATACGGGTTGCCATCAACACGAAACAAACCGGAGGGAATCCGTCTGGGAGCGGACACATCAACACTTCCGGATCTGATCGAAAAAGGAGAGATCTGAACCCAAATCGATCATAGAATTCAGATACCTGACATTTGTCAGGGTTTCCGGATCAGCAAGAAGGGCCCCAAAGATCTGAACGGGATACCCGTCTTCCGTCCCGTGCGCCTTCGCTTCTTGATTTTTTTGTCACATAGAAACGATAGGTTGTTCCCCGGGACGAATCGAGAAACCCTGTCATCTCCCCTTTCCAGTCCACTTTCCAGGAGTCACTCGTGACGGCATGCGACTTTTTCCGAACGCCCAGGGAGACGATTGGCCTTCTGTCCCTTTCCCTTTGCGCGATATTGTCCATTTTGCTCCTCGAGCCCCAGATATCCCTTTCCCAGTCCACCAGCAAAGGAAAATGGAAGACGGTCTCGGTGGTCCCCCTTCCCGGATCCATAACGCGTTTCGACTATGAAAGCCTCGACAGTCGGTCGGGACGACTTTATATGGCCCATCTGGGAGAGGGACATCTGGTCGTTTTCGACACCAAATCACGAAAAGTCGTGTCGGATCTTGCCGGATTTCCTCATGCGCACGGGGTTCTGGTTGTTCCGCAACTCCACAATGTTTACGTCACGGTCTCCCCCATGACGCGAACCCCGGGCCACCTGGCGGTTGTCGATACCCGCACATTGAAGACAAAGTTTCTTGTTGCCACGGGTATCCACCCCGACGGACTGGACTTCGACCCGCAGGATCGACGCATCTTCATTTCGAACGAATGGGGCCGATCCGTGAGCGTCATCGACGCCGTAACCAACCGGCCGATCGGGGAGATTCCCCTGGAAGGGGAGGTCGGAAACACGCGATACGACCCGGTCTCGAAACACATCTTTTCGACCGTCCAGACAAAAAACCAGCTGGATGAAATTGATCCGGAAACGTTCCATGTCGTCCACCATTATCCGCTTCCAGGAGGCCTCTATCCTCACGGTTTATGGATCGATGGAATCCGTCATATCGCCTTTATCGCTTGCGAACAAAATTCGGTTCTGCTCCTGTTTGACCTTGAAACCCGCAAGGTCACAGACCGATTGTCCGTCGGGACAAAACCCGACGTCCTGACGTACGACCCACTGCGGCATCTTTTGTTCGTGGCTTCGGAATCGGGAACCGTAACGGTCCTGCAAGAACGCAGAAGAACACTGGTGAAAGCATGGCAGGGCCATATGGGAAACCGGGCCCACGTTATCCTGTTCGACCCCAAAACACGAAATCTCTATCTTCCGATCGAAAATCAGAACGGAAAGCCTGTCCTTCTGATCATGAGATACGAAACATCACCGAACCGGCATTGACCGGGATACCCCTCTTTCCCCGCCGACCGATCCGTTAACCTGAAATTAACCTCTCTGTCAAATAACGGAACTAACCTTTGAAAGCTAAGAGACGCGGGGGGGAAGCGACCCCGATGAAATCCCGAACATTATTTCCAAGGAGCCGTCCATGAATGCGTTTGAATACCTCCTCCGGGGAGGGCCCATCATGTACATTCTGCTGCCGATGTCGGCCATTGTGCTGGCGGTCGGTCTGGAACGGTCCTTTATCTTGCGGAAGGAAAAGATCCAGACGGAAAAGGTCCTCAACCTTCTCCGGAAGAATGTCATCGAACGACTCGATACAAAATCCGTCCTTGATCTTCTCAAGAATTCATACGACTCGCAGAACTTTATCATCAACAAGATTCTGAGGCTCTTCGTCGAGGCGGATCTCGAAGGAGAAAAACTGGAGTTCCTGATCGAGGCGGAAGCCATTCTTGAAGAGAAAAAACTCAAGGACCGGATGTGGGTTCTCGACACCGCCATCACCATGGCCCCTCTTCTTGGACTTCTGGGCACCATCATCGGCATTGTCAGCTCGTTTCACATCATGTCGATCTCCGGTCTCGGAAAACCTGCACAGATTACCGGGGGCGTTGCGGAAGCCCTGATCGCTACCGCGACCGGACTCGTGATCGCCATTGTCTCCCTCGGCTTCTTCAATTTCCTCCACAAGTGGATCCAAACCATCAAATCTTCTCTTGAATCAGCCGCCCGTTTGATCACCATCCTCCATCAACCGATCCGGACGGCCTACCGGAAATCCCCGGAATTTCTGGACGTTGCAAGCGATTCCAAAGCGCAGGAGTTCCAGGCCGGCTACCGCATGGAAAAAGAAACTTCCATCGCCTGAGACAAGATCAATATGGTTTAACCGTCGGCTTCCAGCGGGACAGGAAGCCGACGACCAACAAGGAGTCATATCGTGAGACTGTTCCGGGATACCGCGGACGAATCCCCCAGGGCGAGAATCGAACTGATCCCCATGATCGATATCATGTTTTTTCTGCTTGTGGTGTTTATCTTCATCTCGATTTCCCTGATCAAGCTGAACGGGGTTACCGTCAACCTCCCCAAGGCGGCCGACCATCCCATGCAAAAAAAACAGAAAATCGTCAATATCTCGATCGACGAGGACGGCCATCTGTTTTTTGAAAAGGATCCGGTCGACAGGGCGGCCCTCAAAAACCGTCTCATGGCGCTTTCCGCCGACAAGACCGCGCGCTACGAGATCATCATCAGTGGCGACAAGGATTCCCATCTCCAGCGCCTGGTCGATGTGATGGATCTCACGAACACGCTCGGTTTTTCCAATGTCTCCATCCGGACCGGAAGGGAGCAATAAGGATGAATACGGCGACCCAACCTCCGCTTCATCCGCGGATCCCGACATTTCTTGACTCAAAAAACCGCATGACGCTGGCGCCATACCTTCTGGCAGTCTTTTTGGGCGAGGCGTTGCTTCTTTCATTTCTCCCTGTCGCCACATCCACTCCTGAAACGCCCACCCCTCAGGCCATTCACGTCACACTGGCGCCTCCGCCGCCGAAACCCGCCGCCAAGCCCATGCCAAAGCCCAAAGCCAAACCCAGAATCGTCAAGCGCCATATTGTCTCGCATCCGGTGACTCCCCCCATCCTTCCGGCTCAGACGGCCACCTCGACCCATCTTCTGGTCGCGCAATCCGGTACCAAGGTTGATCTGGGATGGGGGTCGGGAACACCGGAAACAGGAACATCGTCCGATTACCGGCCGCCGCGTCTTCTGACAAAGGTTGATACCAACGCCCTTTACACAGACAAGATGAAAGCGAATGACGAGGAAGGTGATGTCGTCATCGATCTTTGGATTGATCCCTCCGGGAAGCTGCTCCGGTCAAAAATGGTTGTTCCATCCGTTTTCGATGACATCAACAAGATTGCTGAGGGTCTTCTGAAAACCCTTCGGTTCGAGCCGGCCCATTTCAAGGGACAAGCGGTTGCCGGAAAGTTCGAACTGAACTTCCGATTCAGAATCCAGAATTCCGGATAGGGATCACGATGGGCAAACATTGTCAAAAACCCGGAACCAGACGGACGAAGATTTTTCAGAGGTCCCCCTCTTTTTCGCTGTCGCTCCTGGCCCTCTTTGCCCTGGGTCTCCTTCTTGCCGGGACATCCGATGCCTCCTCGAAGAAGAAGTCTGATTCACCCGATCAGATTGACCGAATCATGTCGCTCCTTCCACCCCCTTCGGATTTTTCGAATGTCCGGAATCTTTTCATCCACTACCATCTGATCGTCAAGGACGTCATGATTTCACACGTCTCTCCCCAGACCCCCGTCACCGTCCGGATCGA
>DAHWKF010000128.1 GCA_027343785.1 Leptospirillum sp.
AACAATCCGCTGGATCTTGCCATTCAGGGGAACGGGTTTTTTCAGGTCTCCCTGCCGGACGGGAGGACCGCCTACTCCCGGGACGGGACGTTCAGCATCGACGGTCAGGGGAGGTTGGTGACCCAGGACGGTCTTCCGACCAATCCGCCCATCAATATACCCCCGAACGCCAAATCCGTGAATGTCGCGCCTGATGGCGAGGTGTCGGTCATGCTGCCCGGTCAGGTGCAGCCTGTCCGGGTCGGACAGCTGGTTGTCGCCCAGTTTGTCAATCCAGCGGGACTCGAGAGCCGGGGGAACAACCTGTATATGGAAACGGGCGCTTCCGGCCAGCCCCAGCTTTCAAACCCTGGCACCAATGGCGCAGGCAGGCTCCAGTCGGGTTTTCTGGAGGCCTCCAACGTGAATGTGGCAGAAGAACTGGTCAACATGGTGATCGGACAAAGGGCCTACCAGATGGACGCGACAGGGATCCGGACCGTCAACAGGATGTTGGGATATACCGCGACTTTGTAGGGGAGTGAATGATGGGACCCATGAGAATCCTGCTCCGGATATCGTTTTTGGCCGGAACAGTTGCCATCCTGTCCGGAATCGCCTATTCCGATACAAATGCGACGGAGATCCGGCCCATTCTTGTTCCGGAAGGAACGACCTCTGTCCGGATCGACAGGAAGGCGCTCGACCAAAAAGTCTCTTCTTTGCTGGCCGTCATTCCCGGCTCTCTTTCCTACACGCACATGCCGGAAAGATTTCCCGTCGGAAATCCGCTGGGGATCAGGGGAGAGGTTCAGGTGGAAGGCCGTGATGACCGGACCACCCATATGGCTCTTCTGGTCAAACGGGGTCAGGTTGTGAAGGAGATGTTTTACTTTACTGTCCGGATGAAACCAAAAGTCCGAAACCCGGGTCCGAACACCGGTCAGTCGACGCGCAGGGCGGCGGAATCCGTCGGGGGGGGGATACAGTCCGGAGATACGGTCCGGATTCAGGCAGTGGGGAACGGATTTGTGATTTCCTTGTCCGGTATTGCGCAGGAAAGCGGGCAAACAGGGGACAGGATTGCCGTTTTCAACCCGATGTCCGGTGCCCGCCTCCAGGGAACGGTTGTCGGACCGGACCGGGTTCGAATCCGTCTGAAAGGGTCGGATCATGCCCTGGATTAGGGGAGCGTTTTTCATTCTGCTGATCCTTTTTGCAGGGTGCGCGCATCCTGTCAAAAACCGCTATCCGGTCGTTTCTGACCAGGCGCCCCGGCGGCTTCCCCCCGTTCCGGCCCGGAATTATTTTGACGGGTCGCTGTTCCGTCCCGACGGAATGGCCGATCTGGCCTCCGACCAGAAGGCACGGCTCCGCGGAGAAACCCTGTGGATCCGTATTCCGGCCAAAAACGGCCTCCCGGGATTCCCTCAGGATCGGGAGAGTCTCATGGGGGGAGTCGTGGTTCGCGTTTCGCCGCCGGATGAACTGATTGTGTTTGCCCGGAAGACGGTACGGAAGGGGGGTGCGGTTCGACGCTGGATTCTGACCGGGCGGATTCGCCGGGAGGATATTGGCTTCGACAATACCGTATCTGTGAACAAGCTTTCGATGGCCCGTTACCGTTTCGATCAAAAAGAGGGGGGACAGGAAAAACGGTTCAAAAAAAATCTGAATTTGCCTCCGCTCCCTACGGGGGCAGCAAGGTCCGCTCACCGGAACAACCCGAAGACGGCGGGACGGGCCACGAAGAAAAGCCAAGGCCCGCCGCCAATCCAGGGAGGTGGATCATGAAAAAGCCGGATCGGGTATGCGCTCTGATGTTCCTCCTCTTCTGGGGAGCGATGCTGTTTTTTCCCGCGTCTTCCCGAGCCGAACGGATCGAGGACATCGCCCATGTGGAAGGCGTCACGGACAATCCGCTCGTCGGTTATGGGCTGGTCGTGGGTCTGCCGGGAACGGGGGACAGCAAGATGACGCCGTTTACGAAACGGTCTCTTGAGTCGGCGCTTTCCCGGCTGGGGGTCAACGTCCGGGACCTTGACCAGAAGATTCGGGGAAAAAACGTTGCGGCGGTCGTCATGACGGCCCGTCTGATCCCGTTTATGGGCATTGGTAGCCGGATGAGCGTCCATGTTGCTTCAGTCGGAGACGCCACATCCCTGCTGGGAGGAACCCTCCTTCTGGGAGCCCTCAAAGGACCTGACGGAAACGTATACGCCACAGCCCAGGGGCCCGTGAACACCCTGAGGGCCGAGCGGATCGGTTTTCCGAAAGACAAGAAGGAACCGTTGGGTGGAAGACGGACGGTGGGTCTGGTGGAAGACGGGGGACTGGTCGTCCGTAATGTCCCGATTGTGTTCAACGGTCGAAAGCACCTGTGGCTCAATCTGAACCAGTCTTCATTTACGACCGCCTCGCGCGTTGTCCGGGCCATCAACGCTCATTTCCAGGTCCGGGTGGCCCGGGCATCCGACGCGGGGACCATTACGGTGACGATCCCCGCGGCAGATCAGGACGACGTGGTCGGGTTCATGGCCCATATCCTGAATCTTCGGGTAACCCCCGATTCGGTTCCTCTTGTCGTCATCAACCAGCAGACCGGGACAATCGTGATCAGCAAGGATGTTACCGTTTCTCCGTGCGCCGTGTCCCAGAAAGACCTGACGGTCCAGGTGGGCGGAAAAAAATCGGGTCCGTCTCCCGGAGAGCCTTTTCAGGTCGTGGACCGCTCGGTTTCCCTCCGTCAGGTTGTCCGCGCGCTGAACCTGCTGGGTACCCGGACGCCGGACCTGATCGCGATCCTGGAAGCATTGAAGGAATCGGGGGCTCTCAAGGCCCGGATCCGGGTGGCAGGATGAGAGCGAATCTGATTTCAGTCAAGCCGGAAACGCTATCCCACAGGATTGATGTCCCCTCGGGAGGAGACAAGAACCTGGAAAAAGCCTCACGGATGTTTGAAGAGACCGTGATCGGGATTCTGGTGCGTGAGATGTGGAAAACGGTTCCGAAAGGGGGGCTGGTCCGACAGTCGACCGGTATGGATGTGGCGGAAGAGATGTACCAGAAAGAGCTGGCAAAAGAGATGTCACGCGCGGGAGGCGTGGGTCTTTCCCGCGAAATCCTGGAGCAGTTCAGAAAGGATTTCCCGGGGGACGCCGGATGGCCGTCCAGTGAATCCGGGCCGCCCAATATGGAAATGATCAGGGCCAGGGAAAGACTGGACACGAAGGCCTGAACCACAGGTCACAATCATGGAGGAAAAAAGATGAGCGGATTGGTGATTAACACGAACACGGCCAGTCTGGGCGCCCAATACAACCTGAACGCGACCCAGGATCGGTTGAACCGTTCCATTAACAGGCTGTCCAGCGGATATCGCGTCAATACGCCGGCGGACGACCCTGCCGGATACGCGATCGGACAGGTGATGAACTCCTATGTCAAATCTGTCCAGCAGGCGATCAGGAACGCCCATGACGGCGCCGGACTGATCCAGACGACAAACGGCGCCCTGCTGACGGATAACGATATTCTGGTCAAGATGCGCCAGCTGGCGATCCAGGCAGCCAACTCGACCTATGCACCCGAAGACCTGTCGGTATTGCAGAACGAATACCAGCACCTGATGAGCGAAATCAACAGAATTGCCCTGGTGACCAATTTTAATGGGCGCAAGGTGCTCGATGGCAGCATGATGAACGGAATGGTCTTCCAGATCGACTCCGGAACGGACGACACCAACCGTCTGGTGGTGAGCATACCGTCCATCAGTACGGATGTTCTGGGGATCTATCAGAACTCCGTGCTCGTGATGAGTCTGGGAGCGACGTCCATCATGAATGAAACCATGGCGATATCCGCGATTTCGGCGATCGACGGGGCCATGGCCGAACTGAACAATATTCAGGGAACCCTGGGTGCCTTCCAGGAAAGAATGACCTGGACGATCCGGAACCTGAACACGGCACTGGTCAATGTCCAGGCGTCCAAAAGCCAGATCAAGGATGTCAATTTTGCAAGCGAAACGGCCAATTTTGTCAAGAACAGGATACTTCAGCAATCCAGTACGTCGGTCCTGTCGCAGGCGAACCAGATCCCGCAGGCCGCCATCAAGCTGATTCCGAGCTAAAAGGAGAGGGCCCCTCCGGGATGGTCCATTGATCCGCCTTGCACTCTGTTCTAAAGTTTTAATGGAATCCGCCGATAAAGTGGATCAGGCAGGAACCGGAACAGAAGGAGAGGATCATGGTGGACCAGGGAAGCGGTATCGGGCCGACGGGGGGAAGCGGGAAAGGGAATATCCGTCCGGAGGACGTTTCCCGGAAAGAGAAGGCCCGGAAAACTGAATCCGCCGGAAAGTCAGCGGAACCGTCCAGTCCTCCCCCGGCGGGAGAGACGGATCTGATGGTGATATCCGGACCGGCAAAACAGATCGCCCATTTGAGGGAATTGATCCGCCAGACGCCAGAAATCCGGTCCGAAAAGGTGATGGGAATCAAAAACCGGCTTGATCGGGGTGATTATCATGTTCCAGCCAGAGACATTCTCCGGAAAATGGTCGAAACAGCCGTGGCGGAAGCCCGGAACCGGAAAGGCGAGAAGTAAGGATGCCGAAGACGGGGGGCTCTTTTCGGTGGAGGTTTCCGGATGACGGAAAAAAGGATCATGGATGCAACGGATGAACAGCTTTGCGCATCCGCCCGCGAAACCCCGCTTGCGACCACCCTTCCGCCCGTACTCGAACACGTCCGTCTTCTGAAAGAGATCCTGCTGGAAGAACAGGAACTTCTTCTCGCGGGAACTCCGGAAGCGCTTGAAGATGTGATTTTACGCAAAATGATGATGTCGGAACAGTTTGGCGTTCTTCTCGAAAAATCCCGTTTCGCGGAACTCATATCCAGGCCCGATTCGGTTTCGACCCCTCTTCTCGCAGAACTGCGTTCCGCCCTCCTTCATCTGTCAGAAATCGCAAGCGTCAACCTGGTGATAGCCCGGGAATCCGCCCAGACGGTGTCGGGATTTCTCAAGGCGCTTCGTCAGGAGGAAGGCGATTTTGAAACCTACGGGGCCCGGGGCGATCTGGGGACGACCCTGCGTTCTCCATCCATGGTGTCCACCCGGAGGTAAACATGTCTGGCGTCTTTGGCATCCTGAACATCGGAAAATCGGGGATCGAGGCCAATGAAGCGGGTTTGTCCACCGCCGGCCAGAATATTTCGAATGTCAACACGCCTGGCTATACCGTTGAGGATGTCCAGTTCGATCAAAGCCTTCCGAACGACGGGAGGCCCGGTATGGTCGGTGATGGCGTTCGGGCTACCGGAATACGGCGTGTCGTCAATTCTTTCCTGGATGCCCAGATGATCCGCCAGAAAACGCGGATGGGATTCTGGGAGTCTTCCCGTCTTTCCCTGTCGGAACTCGACACATACTATTCGCATGCCCAGAACCAGGGTCTGGCGAAAGACATCAGCCGCTTCCTGAACGGCTGGGAAATTGTCGCTAACCACCCGCTCGACCGTTCGGCCCGGGCCACTCTGGTCACATACGGCAAGAACCTCTCCGAAGATTTTCACCAGATGGCGAGCTTGTATAGCCAGTCCCGCAATCATCTGGGGGAACTGGTCATGTCTTCTGTCAAGACGGTCAACGCAGATCTCAGAAAAATCGCCCGCCTGAACCGGGAAATACTGCAGGCCCAGGCGGGAGGCGAATCCCCCAACACCCTGATCGACCAGCGTCAGCAGCTGATGGGAAAAATCTCGACGTTGACCAACGCCCATTTTTTTTCAGACAAGAACGGCGCCATTACCCTTCATCTGGGAGGACAGGCTGCCATTACGGATATCGACAGCGGTTCCCTTGAGGCGGTGTTCGACCCGTCGCGGGACGGATACCGGATCCTGATCCATCCTCCCGGACACTCCGGCCCTCCTGTCGATATCACCGACCGGATACACGGGGGGAAAATAGGCGGGTACCTCGATGTGCGGGACAAAAAAATCACGGCACTGGAAGCCCACCTGAACGCGCTGGCCCATGGGATCGTCAATCATGTCAACGCACGGCATGTCCAGGGGTATGGGCTGAACGGGAAAACCAACCTGAATTTCTTTCTGCCGACGGTGTCGGTTCATCCGGACGGAGGGAACAGCAGCGGGATTACGGTGACAGCGAATGCGGTGGATCCGGATCTGGCCAAAACATCGCTCGACGTCTCCGTCTCGGGAGACAAGGTGATGATCACCGACGGCCGATCCGGAAAGACCCTCGCCTCGCAAAACCTGTCAGGAGGAGTCCAGACCATCACCGTTTCGGGATATGTCATCCGGGTGTCGGGATCCCAGAAAGGGGCCGCCGCCCGTTTCCATGTGTCGGGAGGGGACGACACGCGGGGTGCCGCCCTGTCGATGGGGGTCAACAATCTGGAGCCCGAAGATCTGGCGGCAGGCCAGTCGGCCGTCCGGGAGGGACAGAATCAGGGGGACAACAAGAACGCCCATCTCCTGTTCGGACTGCTTCAGGATCGGCTCCATTTTGCGGGGGGGGAGCAGCCGGTCACGTTCCATGATTTTTTCGCGACGGGCGTTTCCGAAATCGGTTCCTGGGCCCGGAATGCCCGGGATCATTACGTCGCCCAGTCGATGATCCAGAAGGGTCTGGAAAATCAGCGCATGTCCGTCTCCGGCGTTTCGATCGCCAACGAGTCCGCCCGGATCATCCAGTTCGAAAAAGCCTATCAGGCGTCGGCCAATCTCATCCATATGACGAACCGGCTCCTGGACACCCTTGTCCGTCTGCCGAACGAGTCTTCGTAATGGAAGCGGGCCTCGGGAGGAGGATAGCGTGATCCGTGTGACGGGACTGATGACCAACCGGGAAGTCATCGCCTCTCATGATCAGGCGACCGACAACCTGTACGATGTCGACCGCCAGATTTCGTCGGGGAAAAAATTCGAGACACCGGGCGATGCCCCCGAGCGTATGGGCGAATCCCTCCGGATCAACCGTAACCTTTCGGTGACGGGACGAATCGTCGAAAACGCCCGGGAAGGAGCCAGCCGTCTCCAGTTGATGGAAAGCATTCTCGACCAGATCGGAGGCCTTCTGATACGGGCGAAAGGAATGGCCATCCGGATGGCCAATGACACGATGACGGCGGAGGATCGGCGTGTGGGTGCGCAGGAGATGACCCGGACCCTGGAACAGATGGTCTCCCTCGCGAACACCAAAGCCGGTGAACAGTATCTTTTTTCCGGGACCAACGTGACCCTGCCCCCCTTTCATTTCACGGATCCGGTTCTCGATCCCGGTTCCGTCATTTACCAGGGAAACCACAATCACGCGACCGTGCAGCAGGGTTTTTCACCAAGACAGAGGGAAGCCGGACTGATGCCGGTGACGGAAGCCGGAGACCGCATACTGGGGAACAGCGCCACAGACCCTCTGGGAGACAAGCCTTTTCCGGTCATGAGGCGTTTTCTGGTGGCCCTCCTGGCGAACGACCAGCCCGGCGTGACCCGTTCGATCGACGAACTGGACCGGACGATTCATTCCGTGACGGAGCGGGCGGCTGTTCTCGGGACGCGAGAGAGGGCCATCCGCACGACAGTCAATCGTCTTGAAAAATACACGATCAGCCAGAAATCCCTGAAAAGCCAGAACGAAGATGTGGATATCCCCAAGGCTGTCTCCAAGCTGGCCCTGAACCAGAACTTTCTGGCCCTTTCGACCAAGGCTTCACGCGATATTCTGAGAAACACACAAAACGTTCTTTTTTCCTGAAAAACAGGGGACAGGAGGTCCGCCATTCTAATCCTGACGAGAAAAGCCGGAGAAGGCATCAAGGTGGGAGACAATATCCGGATCGTCGTTCTTGAGGTCAAGGGTTCCCAGGTTCGCCTGGGGGTCGAAGCCCCCTCCGACCTGTCCATCCACCGGGATGAAGTCTGGGAGAAAATCATGGAAGAAAACAGGAAAGCCACAACTGTGACACCGGATCAGATGGAGATCATTGTCAAAAAATTCTCTTCCCCCCGGATAAAAAAAGGGAAGAAGGACGGATCCGACAACGGGGAGAAGAAAAAGTGAATTCATACAAGACAACGAGATTTGGCCAGATCCCCGTCGATCCCGAAAAGATACTCCGGTTTCCGGAAGGACTCCTGGGATTCCCGAAAGCTCTTCAGTTCTATCTTCTCGAAACCGGGGATCCGAACGTCTTTTTTTGGCTTCAGTCCCTCGATGATCCGGGTCTGGCGTTTGTCGTGATGGATCCGGAAAATCTCGTTCCCGGTTATCGGGAACGGGTTTTATCCGCCCTTTCCGACCCTGTTTTCCGGGATCAGGAGGTTCAAGCCCTGGTGATTGTGACCGTTTTGTCCCCGGAATCCATGACGGCCAACCTTCAGGGACCTCTTCTGATTCGGATGGCCGACAGGACGGGACGTCAGGTTGTGCTGTTCGAAGAAGAAGATTGGCTCCGATATCCGCTGTTGCAGGTACAGGAAAGCCGTTAAAGTTTTTCCGGAGGGTTTCCGATAAGGAACCTGACAGAAGGCGGAAGGTGTTCCTCCGGTCGAGGAACCGCCCGCCGGATGGTCAACGGGGCGCCATGAAAGGAGGGTTCTGGGCGCTTTTCATGCATGGTCGCATTTTCGGTCCACGGATTGGACCGGTTCAAAACCCAAGGAGGGAGTCATGAGTGGTTTGATCATCAATGATAATATTGCGTCAATGAACGCCCAGTACAACCTGAACCGGACGCAGGAAGCCCTGACGAAGCACATCAACAGGCTGTCTTCCGGATACAGGGTGAATTCTCCGGCGGACGATCCGGCCGGGTATGCTATTTCCCAGCGGATGGGCGCGCAGATGATGAGCTACAACGCCGCCATCAGAAACGCGAACGACGGTGCCCATCTTCTTCAGACAGCCAACGGGGCTCTGCTGACCGACAACACGATTCTCCTCAAGATGCGCCAGTTGGCCATCGAGGCGGCCAACAGCACTTACTCCGAAAAAGACCTGAAGGTTCTGAACCAGGAGTATCAGCACCTCAATTCCGAAGTCACACGTATCGCCAAGGTCACCGACTTCAACGGGATGAGGCTCCTCGACGGCTCGCATGGATCGTTCAAGTTCCATGTGGGTATATACACCACAATCAGTGACCGGTTGACCGTCCATATCGGGAAGATGGATTCCAGTACGCTGGGGATCCGGTCAACGGATATCCTGAACCGGCAAAATGCCAAAAACGCCATCGATAAGCTTGACGTGGCGCTGGATCGGATCAATGCGGTCCAGGGCGCCATCGGCGCCATCCAGAACCGGATGGAATGGACAATCCGGAATCTGACGAATGCGACCACGAACGTTCAGGCGTCCCGGGCGGGAATCAAGGATGTCAACTTTGCATCCGAGACAGCAGCCTTCACCAAAAGACAGATTCTGTCGCAATCAGGAGCAGCGGTCTTGGCCCAGGCGAATCTTGTTCCTCAGGCTGCTATAAAGCTGCTCCCTTAAGTAAAGTGCCCAAACCCAAATGAGGCCAGCTGCACCAGAACACCGGACAGTTGGCCTCCAGGGCCGGAGATTGACCCGGTCTTTTCCGGGAGGAACGGGGTGTGAGCGGAGTTTCGGGAAACATCGGACCATTACCCCAGGATCAGGGGGCCGGGCGCGTCAAGATATCGAACATGGCTGCCCTCAGTCAGAACCTTGATACGGATGCCCTTGTTGAGGCGTCGGTCAAGGCCGCCAGTCTACCTCTCGTTCAGCTTGAAGAGTCCCAGGCAAAACTCGATACGGAACAGGCCATCTGGTCGCAGGTCGAAAAGAAGCTCGAAAGCTTCCGGGACGCCAGCGCCTCTCTTCATATCGAAGGCAATTTCAATGCCTACAAGCCTGTCCTGCCTGCCCATGCCGGGTTTACTGTCAGTGCGGGTGACAATGCCGCCATCGGCCATCACGACATTGTCGTCACCTCCCTGGCACGTCCGGGGGTGACGGTTTCTTCCGGCGTCCCGGACGCGGACAAGTCTTCCGTTCTGAACATTCCACCTGACGGCGCGTTGTCGCACGGCGTGATCACCTTTCTGATCGGAGACAAACTGGTCGGCGGAGAGTACAAGACGGTCCGGATCGATCACGATACCGGATTCACGCTGAAAGATCTGGCCCAGGCGATCAACGACGCCCGCGTGGGGATTCACGCGATGGTCATGCGGACGGGAAGTCCGGGAGCGCCTTATTCGCTCTCACTCTCTTCGACCAAAAACGGACTCAATTTCTCCGTGGCGGGGACAGAAGGGATTGGTCTGTCTTTCCGGACCGTCCAGAAAGCGTCTATGGCCCAGCTGACGGTGGACGGTGTTCCGGTTGTTTCGAACTCCAACGACGTCAAGGATGCGGTTCCGGGAACGGTCCTCCACCTGAGACGGCCCACGGGACAGGTTCCCGTCGGGATGTCGATCGTCCATGACCGCAAGAAGATTTCGGCCAATCTGACCCGATTCGTCAAGAGTTATAACGATCTTGTGGACACGATCGAAAAGTATTCGGGGTTCAACAAGATGACGGGGCAGTCCGGGCCTCTTCTGGGATCGTTTACGGTGACTGAAATCCGCAACCGCCTGGGAACGGCACTGACGGTTGCCGGCGGTGGAGGACGTTTCAGGACCCTGGCGGATATCGGCCTGACCTATCAGCGGAATGGTCGTCTGGCCTATGATAGTCATAAATTTGACAGGGCTCTTTCCTCCGATTACGCGGGGGTGTCGCAGCTTCTGGCGGGATCACCGGGACACCCCGGATTGATCACCCACATCCACGACATGATCGTGGAGATGACCAATCCGGCGAACGGTCCTGTATTCGGAGAGCAACAGGCGATCGGATCGCAGTCCCGAATGTTGCAGAAGGAAATCGAGCACAAACAGGACGAGATCGCGGATCTCCGGGAACGGCTGGAGGACAAGTATGCCAATCTTCAGGGTGTTCTCGGAGGTCTGAATGCCCGTCAGAACTATGTCCGGCAGCAGATTGCCCAGGGCAATCTGTAAAACCCGACTACCAAGGGAGCCATTCATGTCGCAGGGAATGCCGATTCATGCCTACCAGAGCGCCGTTGAACACACCATCACACCCGCGGAGCTCCTGATCCGGCTATATGAAGGAGCGATCCGTTCACTTCAGTTGCTGGAGGAAGGGATTCGGGATAAAAACATCCCGAAGAGAAGTGATGCGGTCATGCGCGCAACGGCCATCCTCGGCGAACTGGCAGTGGCTCTTGAAGGGCAGGATCATCTGGATTGGGCTCCCCGGCTTTTGTCGCTTTACATGTTCCTGATCGAAGAAATCACCGTCGCGAACATCAAGGATGAACCGGGCCGGCTTCAGCCCGTCAGGGCCATTCTCGGCGATCTTCTCGAAGCCTGGAAACAGGCGTCACAGTCGCTCAAGGTTCCCGCACCCCTTCCGCAACCCCGAGAGATCCATGAACCCGCCCGTTCTGTTGGGCAGCGTCTTTCGGTGAAAGGGTAACCCGGATGGAAGACCCGGTCCGTCAAGACGATGACGTTCTGCTGGAGGACGCGCTCTCGTTTCTCGATCCGGAATGGGAGGGTCGGACGACCCTCGAACGCATCCTGGATTTTGATTTCAGGCCTCTTGAGCGCCTCCTTTCGCAGGGTCGGCCTCCGGTGTCGGACGATCTGGCGCGCAACCTGATGCGGTTGCATCAGATGGAACGTCTTCGAGCCCTTTTGCTTCCTTACTTGTCCCAGGACGGTCCCCTCGTCAGGGAGTTGACCCGCGTGTCGATCATTGCTGCCAACCCTTACCGCAAGTGCGTTCTTCCGCCAGGTTCCCCCGGAGTTTCTTCAGCCATCTGATCCGGTGATCCCGGAGGGGAAGAAGTTTCCTTCCGAAACGGGAAAATTCTTCCACCCCCTCTCGTCCTGTAGTGAAATAATTTTTAAATTTTATTTTATGTCAATAACTTAAAAAATGGCATAACCTTTGCTTATAGAATGCAGGAAACCGGGACTGTCATCCACGGAGGAGGCCCCATGAACCTGCTGCTCAGCTATACGGCGATTCCCCATACGACAGGTGTCTTTCTGGAAAAGGCCTTCCGGCGCGTCGCGTCTGTTATGACGTATGGGCCGACGGCCGATGAATCCATCTTCCGGGCATGGGATCTGATGTCGATCTACCCCTTCCGGAAAGGGCACGACATATCCCTTGAGACGGGGACGGCCGGCGAACTTTTCAGGTGTCTTCCCGGGGGTTGGGAACCGGACTGCTTTCTCTTTGTCGAATCGGGCATTCTCTACCCTTTTTCTTTTCTGGATTCCCTGGATTGCCTGAAGGCCTGTTATCTGATTGACACCCATCTTCATCCCGAATCCCATCTGGAGATGGCCCGGGCCTTTGATGTGGTTTTTCTGGCGCAAAAAACCTTTGTTCCGGTATTTCATGAAGCGCTGGGAAAACCGGTGATCTGGGTTCCCCTGGCGTGCGACCCCGATATCCATCATCCCCATCCAGCTCCGGAGACGGCAGACGTTGTCTTCGCCGGCAGCATACAAAGTCCCCTGCAGGAAAGGACCCGTCGTCTGAAACGTTTGTCGACCCGTTTTTCGGTCCGGACGGAAAGGGTTTTTCTGGAGGAGATGTCCCGTTTCTTGGCGGAAGGGCGGATTCTTTTCAACGCGTCGGTCAAGAACGACCTCAATATGCGGGTATTCGAAAGTCTGGCAACGGGAAAATGCCTGTTGACCGATGAGGTTCCGGGTTTGACGGACTTCTTTGTTCCGGGTCGGGACCTGGTCCTGTATGACGACAGGACGCTTGTCGAAAAGGTCCGGTATCTTCTGGACAACCCCCGGGCGAGAACGCAAATTGCCGCATCCGGCCGGATGAAAGTCCTTGCTTCCCACACCTATCTGGATCGGGTCCAGTTCATGGAATCTGTCCTGGGCGCCGCCAGCCTTTCCCTGGCAGCTGAGCTGGAAGGAGAACATCATGACGCACATTCTCACGTTTAACTGGCATGAAGGATATATTTCCCTGCTGGGAAAAATCCCCGGCGTTTCCCTTTCCATTGTGGAAAGGACCAAGGGAGGTTACAGCCGCTGGATGCACGAGTTCCGGCCATGCCCCCGGGGGAGCCGCCTGGTCTCCTTGAAGGACGCCCTGGATGACCTGAGAAAAGAGCGTTTTGATCTGGTGATCGCCCATGATCCGTCAGATCTGATTTCCACCATGGAATCAGCGGTTCCCCAGATCCTGGTCCTCCACAACCGGTTGGACACGATGATCGCCCTGGGAGGGGACAGCATCGACCGGAAGGGTTATCTGGAATGGTTCGGGAATCTGGTCCGGATGGTCCCTGACCTCGAGATCGTTTCCATATCGGAGTCCAAACGCCAAAACTGGGGGGTGGACGGTCCGGTCATCCTTCCTGGTATCGATCCGGGAGAATGGGGGCCCTGGTCGGGCTCGAAGGCGGCGGTCCTGCAGGTGGGAAATTTTCTGAAAGAACGGGAGCTGATGCTGGGCTGGCGGGTCACGGATGAGGCTGTCCGGGATCTTCCACGGACCCTGATCGGTATCAACCCTTCCGTCCCGGATTCCCGGCTTTCCAGAAACCAGAACGATCTCGCCTCCCTCTTCCGGGAACACCGGGTCTATCTCCATTCTTCTGTTCACCCGTATGAGGATGGATACAACCTCGCCCTTCTGGAGGCCATGGCTTCCGGGATGCCGGTCGTCGCCCTGGCGCATCCCGGATCTCCCGTTGTCCAGGGACGATCCGGATTCCTTTCAGACAATCCGTCTGTCCTGAAAGAGCGTCTGCGGGATCTTCTCGAAGACCCCCAGCGGGCCGGAGATTTGGGAGAGAAGGCCCGCCAGGACGTTCTCGAACGATTTCCCCTCGACCGTTTTGTCGAAAGCTGGTCGGCCCTGATCAAAAAGAAAGCGTCCGCGTGGGGCGTGTCCCGAAAATACCGCGAAGAACGCGGAGAGCTGATCGACCGGATACCCGCCGGAGCCCGGACGATTCTGGATATCGGGTGCGGACGCGGGCTTTTGGGTCGGGGGATCCGGGAGCGGATAGGTTCTGTCGAGCTGCTGGGGATTGAAATGGACCCTGAACGGGCCCGGGAAGCCGGAGCCCATTATGACCGGGTGATCGTGGAGGATGCCACCACCTGGGTGCCGGATATTCCCCGCGAGTCTATCGATGTTCTGGTTTTTGCCGATGTTATCGAACACGTGGCTGACCCGAAATCCCTCCTGTCACGATTTCTTCCCTGGCTCTCCCCTTCCGGAGTGGTCATATTGTCCGTGCCCAATATCCGCTACCAGAAGATTCTGAAGGAATTGGCCGAAGGGCATTTCCGTTATGGGGAGGAGGGGATTCTGGATCGCACCCACCTCCGCTTCTTTACACGCGAATCCATGCTGGAGCTGTTCGGTGATGCCGGCCTTTGGGTGGAGTCCGTTTCGGCCAATGTCGACAGCCGTTACCGCTGGGTCCAGGAAGGCACCGGACTGTCGGATGGAAAAAGAACCGATATCGACCTGGGTTCGGTCGTGATCCGGGATCAGGGTGCCGAAGAACTGCGGGACCTGTTCACGGTCCAGTACCTCTTTGTGGCCCGGAGAAAGATCCAGGCCATTTTCGACCGGGTCGACCGGCTGTCGGCAGACGGTGTCGGCCACGACCTGGTCGGAATCCTGAAGGAGGCTCGTCAGGACCCGTCTCTGGCAAGTGACGAACGGACCGAGATCGATATCAAGATCGGAGAAATCGCCTGTCGGTGCCAGGATTGGGATGAAGCCCTGGCGGCATACGAGCGGGCCATCGACCCGTTGCTGGCTCTCCAGGACGAGCGGGCTGCCCTGGGTATCGGCGTGCTGGAGTTGCTGCGCGGAGATCCGGGCCGCGCCCTGATGTGGTTCAAAATGGCTTTTGACATGAACCCCGGGTCCTGGAAATCCCTTTCCGGGTTTGCCATGGCCTGCCAGGAGATGGAGCGCAGGGAAGAAGCGTTTTTCTACTACGCCCAGTCGTTGATCATTCATCCCCCCCAGCGGGAGATCCTGGAACTTTTTGTCGGCCTGGCAGGGGAACTGGGACAACTCTCCGATACGATTCCCGTTTTCCGCGCCTACCTCAAAGAGATGCCGGACGATGCCGAGATGCGGGTCCGGATGATCGAATGCCTTCTGACCATCGACAGGGGTCCGGAGGCCTCCGAAGAGATCGCCCTTTTCTCCCGGCTTTATCCGGGTCATCCACAGTCCGCAAAATTCCGGGAGATGGTTTCCATTCCTGGTTTCGCCTCAAGACAGGTGTCCTGAAAGGGTCCGGATGAAGACGCTGGTCATCCAGAGAGCCCGTTTCGGAGATCTGCTCCAGACGATTCCGCTTGTCCGTTCCCTTGAAGCGAACGGGGAAGAGGTTTCCCTTCTGGTCTCGAAAGATATGGTGGAAATCTCCCGTCTGGCGTTTCCCGGAAAAGAAGTGACGGGATTTCCGGGAAAGGGTGAAATCCTGGAGCGGGGGACGGAGTCTCTTGTTTCACCGGCTGCCGCATTGCTGGAGACGATGAAAGATCTTATCCGGCAGTCCTTTGACCGAATCATCCAGACCAATCACGACGGGACGGGTGTTCTTCTGGGTCATTTGTTAAAAGCGCCGGAAAAGTCGGGATTTTTGGCCCTGCACGAAGGGACTGTTGAAGGTTGTGAACAGGGGAAACTGTCCGGCTGGCCCGCCTATCTGGTGTCCTCCGCGCGCGGCGTCCGCGCCATGAACCGGATTCACCTTTCCGATGTCTGGACCGGATGTGGACTTCCATGGAACCGGCGGCCACAGGCGCCGCTCAGGAAGAGTCCCCCGCAATCCCCCGGGGCGGTCGGGATCGTCCTCTCCGGACGAAGCGCGTACCGCGAACTCGCCATGGAGGATGTGGCATCCCTTGCCCAGCGGATTCAGAGCGCCACCGGCCGCCGCGTCGTTTTGCTGGGCCGAATGGAAGAACGGGAAAAAGCCCGGGATTTGCTTCGCCTGGTTTCGGGAGACGTCGACAATCTGGTGGGTGAAACCTCCCTGCCGGAACTGTGGAGTGTCGTGGGCTCATTGTCCCTTCTGGTATCTCCGGACACGGGCACTCTCCATCTGGCGGCCGCGCTGGGGATACCCACGCTCGGTCTTTTTTTCGCCAACGCGCAACCGCATGAGACCGGCGCATATGCGTCGGATGCGATCTCCCTTGCGCCGGATATGGACTGTTACCCCTGCGTGGGGGAGGGCTCCGGATGCGTCAGCATGGGATGCCGATCCCGTATGGATATGGGATTCGTGGGGGATCTGGCCGGGAGCATGATCGAAGGGACCCCCGTTCCTCCGGAACAGAAGGGCCTTTCGGTCTGGAAGTCCTCCATCGAGGCGGGAGTCCTGTCTCTTCGACGGACACACCCCAGAGCAGCCACGCGGGAAGATGTTCTGGCGGTTCTCTATCGTCGTTTTTTCCTGCGTATTCTCGAACCGGGATATCCGCTGATCCCGCTGGAAGAGGAATTCCGGGCGCACGCCGGACGGGGGTGGCCGGAGAACCTGTCCGGGAAAAACCTTGTCCGGGGGACATTCCTCCTGTCCCGGTTGCTGGAAGCCTCCAGAGAACGTTTTCGTCTCTCTGCCGAATTTCCGTTTCTCTGGCCCGTCCTGTTTCACACTGAAGAAGTCGAGCGGGGAAGAGGAAACAGGGAAAACCAGAGGCGGGCGATGGACGTCCTGTCTTGCGAGGCGGAAAAGTCCATGAGACTTCTTCACCGGAAACCTTTCTGGGGGAAAAAGCGGTCGGAAATCTCCTTGATACCTGATCAGGGAGGCCTTCATAAAAACATGCAGGCGAAAGGCGGTTGACGGATGGTTCCATCGGAAAGCCTGTTCCGGAAAAATGCAGAAGTATTCGGTTCGGGAGGGTTGATCAACCGGGTCCTGGGCAAGGTCTCCATGACCGGAGAACCCGAACTGGTTGTGTCCCGGTCGGGAAGCCTGACCATGAAAGTCGGACAACTGACGCTCCACAGCCTGTATGATCCCGAGCGCGAGGGGCTCTCATGGGCCCGGGAGTCGGTCTTGGAGGGGAAAACGGAGCCGTCCCGGGGGTATCTCGTCGCCGGTCTGGGGCTGGGCCATCATGTGTGGGCCCTCCTTTCGGAGACGACCCTGCCGGTTTATGTGCTGGAAACGGACCCCCGGAGAATCGCCTTTTCCTGGCAGTGTTTCGAATGGCACCGATATGCCGGACGGCTCCGTTTTTTCTGTGATGTCGCCGACGCCGGAAGCCTTCCGGGCGGGTTGAAGCTTTTGGTTCACGCTCCGTCTGAAAAACTCGATCCGGACGCCTTTGGATCCTTGCGCATCCTGATTCGCGATGGACGGACGTCAGAAGTTGGCCTGAGATTCAGGGTTCTTGTCATTCCGCCCGTATACGGAGGGTCGTATCCGGTGGCACAGGCGGTTGCCCGTTCCCTCGATCGGCTGGGCCACCGGACATCCTTTCTGGATATGGCTCCGTTCGAAGGCGCGCTCCGGGCGATCGGGGCCCAGACCTCCCTCGACCTCCACAAGATGCAACTCAGGGGGATTTTTCAGGGATTTCTCGATGAGCTCATCCTGGCCCGGGTCATCCATGAAAAACCGGATCTGGTGATCGCCCTCGCCCAGGCGCCTGTTTCTCCGACGCTCCTGTCCCGTCTCCGGAAGGAAAACATCCCGGTTGCCTACTGGTTCGTGGAGGACTTCCGTCTGGCGACCTATTGGGAGTCGGTCGCCCCCCTTGTGACAGAGTTCGCCGTCATACAGAAAGAGCCGTTTCTCTCCCTCCTTTCGGAGAAAAAGGTGAACCATGCGACCTACCTTCCTCTTGCGGCCGATCCGGCCATTTTCTCGCCCCGTACCCCCCATCCGGACGACCGGAAACGTTTCGGGGGTCCCGTCACCTTCATGGGGGCGGGGTATGCCAACCGCCATCATTTTCTGAAACATCTTGTGGATTTTGATTTGTCGATCTTCGGGACGGAATGGAACGCCGGAGATCCGCTTTACAGGTATGTCAGGGAGGGCGGGAGACGCCTGTCTCCCCAGGAGACGGCTCTGGTTTTCAATTCCACGACCGTCAATATCAATCTTCATTCTTCCGTTTACCACAAGGGAGTCAACCCCGACGGGGATTTCGTCAACCCCCGGACCTTTGAGATCGCATCCTGCGGGGCGTTTCAGGTGGTCGACCATCGTTCCCTCCTTCCGGACCTGTTTGATGTCGGAGCGGAGCTGCCGGTGTACCGGAATGAATCCGAATGCCGGAAACTGGTCGGACATTATCTGGAGGATGACGCGGGGAGGGCGGAGATGGCCGCAAGGTCCCGCGAAAGGGTGTTGAAAGAACACACCTATGACATCCGTATGGCCTCCTGGCTTGAGACCCTGAAAGAAAGAGGGGTCCGGCCGGCGCGGCCCGCGCTCACGGGACGATGGCCTGTCGACAGGCTCCTGTCGGATGCGGCCGGGGACGACAGTCTGGTCCGGTTTCTGGAGAGATTCCGCGGCCGGGGGGCGGTGGGTCTTGAAGAGATTTCCCGGTCCGTTTCCGCGGGGCAGGGGGAAATCTCCCCGGAAGCCGCCACATTCCTACTCTTGGCCGAGATGGGGAAGGGGGCGGGGGGATGAGAGATTGCTGCTTGTCCGGAGAGCCTCTGCGCATTCTTGTTGTGGCCCTGACCCGGATGGGGGATTTGTACGAAACCTATCCGATGGTCGCCTCCCTCCGGGAGCGCTATCCGGAAAGCCTCATATATCTGGTGGCTTACCGGGAGTTTGCTCCCGCGCTGGGGCCGTTGTCGCTTTTTTCGGGTGTTTTTCCCGTGGATCCGAAGTCTTTCGCCTCGCTGATCCGCGCCCAAAAGGGGCCTCTTGAGGCATATCGGGCCATCCGGGGGTGGATCGACGAACTGAACGCCCTGGATGCCGATCTCCTGATCAATCTGACCCCCAACCGGATCGGCGCGATCCTGGGTTATCTGATCCGCGCCCGGGAAAAAAGGGGGCTCCACATGACCCCGGACGGCTATCGGGCCCATTATGGCAACTATGTTCCCTACCTGGGCATGCTGGTGAAAAATCGTCAGTACAACAACCTGAACCTGTCCGACCTGTTTTTGAAAATCGCGGGGGTCGGAAGTCCCTCCTCGATCCCCCTCGGAATCCCTGTCTGGGCCCGGGAGTCTGTCGGACGAAAAATGGATCAGGACGGAATCTCCGGGGGAAGTCCGGTCATCTCTTTTGCCACCGGTGCCTCCCAGGAACTGAAGCGATGGCCGTCACGGCTTTTTGCAAACTGTATCCGGGATCTCCTGAGCCGCCGTCCCGAGGTTCATGTCGTTCTGCTCGGGGCTGGCGAAGGTGACTGCAGGAGAAATCGGGAGATACGGGAGGAGGTTTGTGCCGCGCAGCCGACTTTCGGGAGCCATGTCCATGACTGGACCCAGAGGACCGGAACGGATGAACTGTTCGCCATTCTCGACAGGTCGTCTGTTCTGGTGTCCAACGATACCGGAACCATGCATGCCGCAGCTCTTTTGGGTACACCGGTCGTGTGCCTGTCATTCGCCAACTTGTTCTACCCCGAAACGGGACCATGGGGAGCGGGGAATATTGTCATTTATTCGAAGGCCCCTTGCGCACCTTGCGCCCCCGATTCCCGGTGCGCCGATCCGGTTTGCCGGGAAGATCTGGAACCACGCCTCGTATCCAGAGTGGTGGAGATCCGGATGTCGGTTCCGCGGGAGGCGGCCGGGGAGTCTATCCGTTCATTGCGCCGGAAGCTGGAGAGCGAAACAGGGGGGGGACGTTCGGGTATCGCGTTGTCCGAAAAGGACGCTTCGGGCGATTTTCGCTACCGTCCGGTCGGTCGTGACCGCATGTCGGCAGAGGAGTTTTTTCGCCGGGTGTATGAACGGATGTGGAAGCAAGAGCTTGAAGGAATGGATATTCGGGAAAATATCCATTGGGAATCGGCGGAATTTTTGCCGGAGGTGCTCCGCCATGCGGCCAGACTCCGCCAGATGGCCGAAAACGGGGAGAACCTGGTGCGGAAAGTAGCCGTTTATATGGATAACGACAGGGCTTCGGTGCCGGAAAACCTTCTCCAGGAGCTGGAGAGTCTCGACAGGGACATCGAAGAGGCTGCCTGGGTTTGTCCGCCGCTGGGTCCCCTCTCGCTTTTTTTCCGGCTGGAAAAGGAAAGTATCGATATCTGGAATCCGTTTGATCTTCCGGATTTGGTGGGAAAAACCGAGAAGACCTATGGGGATTTGAAAAGAAGGGTCAGTCTTTTTACGCGGGAGGCGGAGGAGTCTGCCGCATGCGCCGTCGGACGGCGCGGTGAGTCCAAAATGCCTTGCACGCCGGATGAACTGTCCGAAAAACTTTTAGTGGAAAGGGTATGACCGATGAAACAGCCCAAATTGTTGATTGACGGTAAGAAAATCCGGATGGAAAGCCCTGCCGGCGGAAAAAGCCTGGCTGAAACCGTCCGGGAGGTTATCCAGCACCATCTCCCGGAGGACCGGATCGTCGACGAAATCCGGGTCGACGGAGAGTTGGTGTGCAAAAACGGGGAGTATCAGAAAAATGTCGACGAATGCCAGGGCGAGAGTATCGAAGTGGTGACGATTCCGCTGGAAGAGGTTTTGCGGGAATCCGTCCGTACGCTGGTTTCCCACCTGTCTCAGGTCGCCCGGCTGTTTTCGGAGATTGGACGGGCGCTCCGAAAAGGGATGGTGGACGAAGTCTTTGGCGGAGAGGGGGTCTACAAGGACAGGGGTGGGGCCTATGTCCAGGGGATTGAAGCCATGGTGGCGGCCCAGGTATTGGTTGACCAGATCCGTGGAGCATCCGGCACTTCGGATCGCCAACCCGGCAACCTCTTGCTGGTGGAGGACGAAACCCGTTTCGAGGAACTCCTCAAGTCGATGTTGCTGGCGCAAGAAGCCCAGGACTGGATCCTCCTCGCGGATCTGGTCGAATACGAACTGGTTCCGGTGTTTGAAAAAGGGCTGGCATCGGCCGAGCAGTATTACCAGAACGCTTTTGCGGGGGCGGCCTGAGGGAGAAAGGGAAGAACGAGGGTGTCCCGGCCCTTTCTCGTTTCAGTGCCAGTCACGTTAACCGGTTTCGGGGTCCTTTTTAACGGCTTTTGGGAAAAACGCCCTTTTCATCGGAGATGACGATTTCCACCCGCCGATTGAGTTGCCTGCCGGCTGCCGTCTTGTTGGAAGCGACCGGATAGTCCTCCCCGTATCCCCGAGTGACAATGCGCTGGGAATCGATGCCCTTGTCAACCAGGGCGTCCCTGACCGCCTCGGCTCTTTTTTCCGACAGGGTTTTGTTGTAGCCGGGAGAGCCCGTGTTGTCGGTATATCCTTCGATCATGACGTTCCTGTGGGAATCCGCCTTCATAAATTCCGCCAGCCTGTCGATGTTTTTCATCGCTCCGGGCTTGAGAGCCGCCTTATTGACGGCGAAGAGGACGCTTCCCAGTGTCAGCACCAGACCGCGATTGGTTTTTCGGGCCTTGAGATGGGCAAGCTGGGCGCGTAGACGGGCAATTTTTTCCCGTTTTGCCTCCAGCCGGAGCTGGTCGCGGCGGGAACCCGCCTTTTTGATTTCTGCCTGAATCCTGTCGGCTTCGGCTTTTTCCTTGGCGATAGCGATGTGTTTCCGGACCATATAGGCATAATGATCGACATCCGACGCCGGTGCGCCTTTCTTGAGCAAGGCGTTGGCCTTGTCCAGTTCTGAAGAAGCCTTCTGGATCTGCTCGGGGGCGGACTGCACCACGCTGCTGTCCTGGTGAACGGCGTCATATTCGAGCTGGGCTTTTTCCAGGCTGGAATTGTGGGGCGGGGCGCTCGCGCATCCCGAGAAGAGTGAGTAGGCGAAAATGGATAGGGCGAGGCCCCCCAAACGGATTTTCTGGGACATTTTGGTGACTCCTTCTGCAAGAGGTAGGGGTATCAGTTCGGCATGCCAACCGGTTCTCCGGAGGATGAGCCGGAGGAGTTTTCCTTATTGTCGATCTCGTTCTGAAGAGACTGGAGACTTTTTTCCAGTTGCGTTTCGGCCTCTTTTCTCCTGGCGGTCTGGCCCTTGGCCAACGCCAGCTCTGCGTCCACACGGGCTTCATTGGCCAGGTAGCGCGCACTTTTGTAGTCGCCCATTTTCATTTTTTTCTGGGCATCCTTGAGTTTTGTCTGAGCGGCTATCAGGTCAACCGCGTCATAGTTGCGCGTTCCAGCCCGGTCGGCCTGGTCGACCATCATTTTGGCCCGGGCCAGAGACTTGTCCGGTTTGAGTCCCTCGCTCGCGCAACCTCCCAATAAGATCGTCGCGCCGATCAGGGCAAGTCCCATGACGGTTCCATGAGAGCGTTTCAGTCCATGGTTCATTTCGTACCTCCTTGGATGGGTCAAATCTCAAAAATAGAAGATTTCCGGGGGAGCTGGTATCTCTCACCCGAAAACCCCTTTTCATGATGAGGAGGGAAGACGGGACGAAAGGGACTCGTCCGGATCCGGCTCCTGGTATTGATCATAGCAGATTTAATGTTTTTATTTTATTGTAACTTAAAATTAGTACCCAAAAAGTGAAGTCAAAAATCAGAAAATGATGAGGCGAGGCTCAGTATTCTTATATATGGCAAGGGTTTGTTATGAGGTGGATCTGAGGGTAATCGGGAGAAAAAGTGTGAGGACCCGCCCTGTTTCCTGCTCCGGGGCCGGTCCTGCCAAGAGCGTCTCCGGCGTGTGCAAGAGGAGATAAATAAAGAATGAATAATGAAGAATGACCGATCCTGCTCCTTCATGACAAACGAGGCTTGACGGGCAATTTCTTTGTGATATATTAATCATGGGTATTTCTCTCAATCCGA
>DAHWKF010000129.1 GCA_027343785.1 Leptospirillum sp.
ACCGCCTCCAAAACCCTGATGCTACTTTTCTTTCAGCCAGCTTCTGACGACCGTCGCCGCCTGGGAAGGATCTTCCTGGGTCATCCGGGCGACCTCCTCCCGGGAAGAGCGGACCGATTCTTCTTCCGTTCCACCCCCCACGGACGGGCCCTGGGCGACCTGCATGGCCGGAACTTCCGGCTTCCACTGCACCATGGCCTTCAGGAGCGGCCGCAAAACCAGCAGGCTGAAGATGACCATCAGGAGACCGCCCAGAAAAATTTCAAGAAGGGGGACAAACGGCGCGATCTTTTCCTGGAAGGTCTGGTCGATGTTCTTCTGGACAGGAACGGCAGCCCCGCTGAATGGTACGGACAGGACCACGACCTGATCCCCCCTTTTCGGATCATATCCTATCGCATTCTGGACGATTCGGGTAAAGTCCCGGATCTCCTGGGGGCTTCGGGGCTGCAGGACGGTCTTGGGTCCGCTCTTCCCGTTAATGGTCACCGGAACGGCATTGACCAGGACCGAAACGGAAATTCTCCGGAGGTCTCCCACCGGCTCTGTCACATGCTGGTCCGTCCGGCTGACATGATAATGGGCGATCTGTTTTTTCTTGGAGTAGCGCGTTTCCGACGTATTATTCGGCCCCAGCGGCGGAGAAGCCACTTTCCCGTTGGCGCCGGGAATATTGGAAAGGACTCCCGGAACCCCCACCGGCAGAATATGGCTTCCCACAGACTTTTCCCGGATCTGTTCACGGTCTTTCAGGACGCGCCCGTTGGGGTCCCAGGTGCGACTGGTTTTCTCCACCTGGCGGAAGTTCAGCTCGGCGCTGACCCTGACCACCGACTGGTCCGGCCCGAGTACCTTGTCGAGCATCGACTGGAGCTGATGCTGGAAAGAATGCTGGACCTCCCTCTGGTAGGACAGCTGGGCTTCCGTCAGTTCGCCCGGAACGAGACCCCGCCGTTTGCGATTGAGGATCTGCCCTTCCGTGTCGACCACTGTCACCCTTTTGGCGGACAGGCCGGGAACGGCGTTGGCGACCAGGTGGACGATGCCGTTGACCTGGGGCCTCTCGAGCGTCATGCCGGGCTTGAGCCGGACCAGGACAGAGGCGTGCGACAGGTCGGGCTCCCGGAGAAAAACCGTCCGGCGGGGAAGCACGATCGAGACCCGGGCCAGGGCGATGGGCGTCATCTCCTCGATCGTCCGGTCCAGTTCCGTCTGCAGGGCTTCCAGGTACTGCACCCGCTGGACAAAATCCGTCGTGGCAAGCGAGGGATGGTTGAACAGGTCGAAGCCGGCGCCATGGTGGCGGGGAAGGCCTTCGTCCGCCAGTTCCATCCGGAGGGCATACACCTGGCCCGAAGGAACCCGGATGACGCTCCCTTTTTTCTGGAGGCTGTAGGGCACCCCGAGACGGTTGAGACGGCCCTGGATGGCCATCGAATCCCCCGGGGAGAGGTTGGAAAACAGAATCCCGTCCCCTCCGTTTTTCTCCAGCATCGAAAAGAAGATCCCCCCGGCCACGATTCCCGCGAACAACACAAGGATTGTCATCCTGCGGGCGGCGGGCATCTGGGAGAATCGATCCATGAAATTCTGGAAAACCTGCCTTAATCCGTCCATACGGCCTGTTCCCTTCTAACGAGCGGGGTTCCCCGGACTGCTGGGGGCACCGGTTACATCGGCATGTTCATGACGTCCTGGTAGGCCCGGACGATCCGGTCCCTGACCTGCATCATGAGCTGAAAAGAGACATCGGCCTGGGCCATGGCCACCATCGTCTGGTGGAGGGTCACGCCGTCCTGGCCGGTCGAGAAATCCTGGATGGTCTTGTCCGCGGCGTTCTGCATCTGGTTGACCTTTTCAATGGAATCCTTCAGCACATGGAGGAAGGACGCCTCGCCCGATTCGGTATCCGGAGGGCGGGAAATTCCGTCGGCCATACCGGCCCCGGTCATCTCCCCCGATGACAGGATCTCCTTCGCGTGAAGCGGATCGCTCAGCATCTTTGGCATCCTCCGAACGTCGACCGGCCGTCGGGCCGGAAGATCTTTCCGTCAGTCCTATGCATGGATGGTCAGGTCCTTCCGGGCCATCTGCTTGGTGTTGTCCAGCGCCGTCAGGTTTGATTCATACGCGCGGGAAGCGTCCAGCAGATTGACCATCTCCTCGAGCTTGCTGACATTCGGCCGCCAGACATAACCGGATTTGTCCGCGTCGGGGCTTCCGGGGTCGTACACCTTGTTCAGCGGACGGGGGTCGCGGATCATCCCCATCACACGAACCTCTTTCACCGGACTTTCCTTCGGACTCCGGAGAACGTCGAAAAACGATTCGCCGGGGCGGACAGCGGCAAAAACGACATCCCTGCGTTCGAACACCCCCCGGGGATTGCCGTGCACGGACTGGCTGTTCGCAAGATTTCCGGCCAGAACGTTCATCCGGACGCGTTCGGCCTCCATCCCCCCCGCCGCAATTCTCATCGCGTCAGAAAAACCCATGTCTACCTCCCTTCACCGCGGATGGCATCCCCCATCATCCGGTACTTCCATGCCACCATGGACGCCGCGGCGTTGTAATTTCCCGTATTGGAAGCGATCTTCTCCATTTCCATCTCGATGTTGACCGTATTGAGGTCGTTGCCCACGGTCTCATCCTGATTGATGACCAGATCCCCCGCGACATGGTCGAGGTCATAGCGGTCCTCCTTTTTCAGGGAACGGGCCAGCTGGGCCTTGAACGAAAGGTCGCGGGCCTGATAGCCGGGCGTGTCCTGGTTGGCCACGTTGGAGACCAGAAGCAGGTGCCTTTGGCTCCGGATGTCCAAATCCTTTCCCAAAAGATCGATGGTCCGGTCGAACAGGTGGATGTGCGCCATTTTTTCCTCCGCCAATTTTCCACAAGTGGATAGCAATTCCCGTTCCAGTACCATAAAGTCCGGTTCTTCCTAAATTTGACGATCGGATTCCCCGGCCGATGCGGCAATTTTTTCCCGTCTTCCGATCCCTTTAAGCCCCCTCTTCCGGGCCCGGAGGATCTCCGGACGACATGCCGTACTCGTTCAGCTTGTTCCTGAGGGTTCGCACACTGATCCCGAGCAGTTTCGCCGCCTGCGTCCGGTTCTGCCCGCAAGCCTCAAGCGTCACCCGGATCAGTTCCCGCTCGACCTCCCATACGGATTGTCCCGCCCGGACCCCCGCCGTTCCCCTCTCACGGAACGGATCGCCGGATTCCTCCGTCCGTTCTCCGGAGAAGACCGTCGTCCCCCCGTCTTCCCCCAAAAGAGGCGTGAGATGGTCGGGCCGGATCGCGCCGCCGACCGCCATGAAGGACGCCTGGACGATCACGTTCTCCAGTTCCCTGACGTTTCCGGGAAAGGATCCTCTCCTGATGCATTCCAGCGCCTCCGGCGTCAATTCTCCGACAAACGTGTGTTCCTGGCAGAATTTTTCCCGGAAATGTTTCGCCAGAAGAACAATGTCCGCAGGGCGTTCCCGGAGCGGAGGAACCCGGACGGGAAAGACGCGCAGCCTGTAATACAGGTCTTCCCGGAACTGCCCGGCTTTCACCATCTCTTTCATGTTCCGGTTCGTGGTGGCGACGATCCGGATGTCGACCGGCACCGGACGGGCGCCCCCCACCCGATCCACCTCCCTCTCCTGGATGACCCGCAAAAGCTTCGCCTGAAGGGCCAGATCCATTTCGCCGATTTCGTCCAGCAGAAGGGTTCCGGTATGCGCCAGCTCAAACTTGCCGATCTTCCGGGCGACAGCTCCCGAAAAAGCCCCCTTTTCATAACCGAACAGTTCGGACTCCAGGAGGCTTTCGGGGAGCGCCGCGCAGTTGACCGCCACGAAAGGCCGGTGGACCCGGGGAGAGCGTTCATGGACAAATCTCGCCAGCAGTTCCTTTCCCGTACCGCTTTCTCCTTCGATCAGGATCGTTGCCGGTGTCCGTGCCACGCCGTCAAGCATCCGGAGAAGTCCCATCAGGCCCTCGTCTTTGGTCAGTATCGGACGGGAAACCCCTTCCCATACGGGCCGGCCGGCCGAAGGCAACATTCTTCCGGCGGATGCCGACAGTTTTTTCCGGAGTTCATCCGGAGAAAACGGTTTCATGACAAAGTCGACAGCCCCCATCCTCATGGCGTCGACCGCCTGCGGAACCGTTCCGAAAGCCGTCATCAGGATGACGCGCGTCGCCGGACTGATCTGGCGCAGGGATTCGAGAAGCGCCCAGCCATCCATTTCCGGCATGCGCAAATCACTGATCACCCAATGGTAAGGGCCTTCCAGCCGGACCCTTTCCAGGGCTTCCTGCCCGTTTTTCGCCCAGTCCACATGGAAACCTTCCCGGCTCAGGCTCTCCCTGAGGGCCAGTCCCATTTCCCGTTCGTCGTCGACGACAAGAACATTCGATTGATCCGGACTCACTGTTCCTCCTCCCTGGCGGCGGCTCCGGCCACTGCTTTTTCCAGACAGCCGGACCCGGCCGGAAACCTGATCCAGAACGCCGTATGACCCGGACGGGAGTCAAACCCCATCGTCCCCTTGTGGGCTTCCGCGATATTGTGGACGATGGACAGCCCCAGCCCCGTTCCCTTGGGCTTCGTGGAAAAAAACGGGGCGCAGACATGGTCTTTCGCCGTTTCCGAAATCCCCGGTCCATTGTCCCTCACCCGGAGACAGAACCATCCGTCGGGAGACACATGTCCTTCGACGCGTACCTCTCCCCCGGGGATCCCCTCCACCGCCTGGAATGCGTTGTTGACCAGGTTATACAGGGCCTGATACAGCAGGGCTTCGTCCGCGCAGATCCTTGCCTCGAAGTCGCCCTGGACACCAAATCGCACGGGGGGATCTCCCGCCCGGGCCCGCATGTCGAGAATCCGGCGAAAATCCGATTCGGCCCGCCGGAGAAACGCGCCCAGATCCATGTCCGCCAGCACGATTTCCGGCGGCCGGGTATAGGAAAGGAGATTTCCGATCAGACGGTCGAGACGGGACACCTGCACCCGCATATACCCGACCCAGTCCGAAAGAGGGGTGTCCGGCTGAACCTCCTTTTGCGCGAGGGAAGCGAAAATCTCGAGGCTTCCCAAAGGATTCCGAAGCTCATGGGCGATCGTGGCCACCATTTCGCCCATCTCCTTGAGTCTGCGATCCCGGGCCACCTCCTCCTCCATCTCGCGAAGACGGGTTCGGTCGGTCAATATCAGGACATGTCCCGCCGGCCGGCCGTCCGGATCCCGGACGACGGACCGGCTGAGGATGAGGGACCGTCCTTTCCAGAGAACCGGAAACTGAAAGGCTTCGTCCATCACAGGCCAGACGCCCCATCCGGAAAGCACCCCCAGGATCTCTTCTTCTTGTTCGCCGATCCATTCGACAACCTTGGGGTTGGTCCACAGGATGCGTCCTCCCGACGTCAGGACGATCACCCCTGTCGACAGACTTTTCAGCACGGCGTCCAGAAATTGCCCCTGGCTGTCGAGAGCCCGGTCTTTTTCGCGAATCACACGGGACAATTCGGCGATTTTTTCTTCCAGCCCCTGATAGGTGCTGACCAGCCTGTCGGAAGCCTCCCGGAATGTCGAGAATGCCTCCGACAGGACCGAAACGTTCCGGGAAGCCTGAGGTTCCGTTGCCATTCGCCACCCCTCCTCAATAACCGCGCAGCGCCATTTCCTGTTTCAGCCGGATCCCCCGGGCCCGCTCCCTGGCCACCTTTCCCAGCGGTGACCCGCCTTCCGCCCGGGTCACCTTCAAAAACCAGTCGCGGGCCTTGCCGGCGTCGCCCAGAGCCAGTGCGATATTCCCCAGCTGATACAGGGCCCAGCCCGATCGCGGATCTTTCGGGAACCCTTCAACGAACGACTCCAGCAGACGATAGGCCCTCTCTGGATGATGGATGTCCCGCTCCCACTTTCCCCAATGGTAAAGAAGCCCGCCCAGAGCCTTCCGGTCGGCGGGATCCCGGGAGTCGTCCAGGAATATTTTGGCGAGCTGGGCATCTTTTTCCGCCTGGAACGCATTCTCATCGTCACGGTCGAGAACAAACAGACGCACCAGGCTGCGACCGGTGGAAGAATCTTCCGGATATTCCCGAACCCTTTCTCTCAAAAGATCCGCCTCCCGTCGATATTCACCTCTCCTCCGGGCCAGACGCGCCAGCCGTCCCATCCAGACGGGACGATCCGGAGAATGCCGGGGGAGATCCAGAAGCAAAGTCTGTCCATCCGCCCACGCATGACCGAGATCTCCCGTTTTCTCCTGAAGCCTGACAAGATCTCCCAGGATCCGGGCCCGCCATGCAAGGCCCGCGATCTGAAGACCCTTCCGGTACCAAACGAGGGCCCGATCCGGATGTCCGAGAGCCTCCTGTGCCTTCCCTTCCAGCTCGTACACGCGGGGCATCTCCTTTTGCGCCCCGATTTCAAAAGGGGTCGCGCGGGGATCCCGGATACCGCCCTGCAGCGCGTATCCATAATCTCGAACGATCCGGACAATCCGATCCGGGCGAAACGGCTCCGACTGCCGGATAATCCAGCCCGTCACCAGAGCCGTTTCCAGACCGGCGAGACGCTGTCCGTCGGGCGATTTCGGATCGGCTTCGATACTGATTCGGTGGAGGTTGTTCAGGGCTTCCCGCCACTGATTCCGTCGGGCCAGAAGAGGGGCCGTCATCGAAAGGGACATGACGCGGGAGGAGACCGATCCCCTTCGGAGATTGACCGCCAGCAACCGTTCGATTTTTTGATCGAGGGCACTTCTGCTGTGGGGTTGTCCGGGAGGGACTTGCTGGGACAGACGTTTTCCCGCGATATGGGCCACTTCGATCCTTCCCCTGTCCGCCCACTCCGAGTCCGGGTATTCATGGATCAGTTCCAGAAGACGCGCCTGGGCCGAAGCTTCCTTTCCCATCCTTCCGGACAGCAGGGCCATCCGGTAAAGCGCTTCCGGCACCAGGGGGCTCGCAGAGCCGAAACGCATAAAGTTCCGGTAAAGGGCGAAAGCCCGACGGTTATGGCCTTCCCGGTCGGCGTAACTGGCCAGGACAAAAAGGTCTTCCGGATGCTTGTACGGATAGCTCCCGTCGATCGCAAGCGCCTTTTCAAGAAGGTCCCCGGCATTCTTCACGTCCCCCCGGTCGATTCCGATCCGGGCCCGCTCGTACAAAAGGGGAAGGATCATCGACCTGTTGCCGGGATGCTCCAGGTCTACCCGGGCCGAAAGCCGTTCGATGACCCGTTCCGCCTGTGCGGGATGACCTTCCTTTCTCAGGATTTCAGCCAAAAGGATCCGGCTGTCGAGAAATCTCGGGCCGTCCGGGGCTTCCCGGACCGACAGTTCAAGATACCCGCGGGCTTCGGCAAAGAATCCCATCCGATCCATCAACTTTCCCATCCGGTAAGCCACCCGACCCCGGTCCCACCCGGGTGGATTCGCATCGTGCGCCTGCCAGTAAAGACGGATAGCCTGTCTGAGCGCCCGATTGCGGGCGGTCTTGTCAAGAATGGCATTGCGGGCGGAATGGCTTTCAATCCGTCCGAGCAGGAGCAGCGCCGGCCCGATTTTCACCGATCGCGGGTGTTGCTTCAGGATTTTCCGGATCCATTTTCTGGCATGCCCCATATCCCCCCGGTCAAAACTTTTGACGGCTTTCTGGTACAAGACGGCGTCTTCTCCAAGTGGAACCGGGGAAACGGGAGGGTTGCCGGATTGCGCCGAAACCCGATCGATCGCCGAGGGGAAAATGGAAAAAAATGAAAAAAGAACGGACCATATCAGGAAAAAAACCACCGTTCCGACATCATGCCGGACGGGTTTTTGCGTTCTTTCTGTCCCTCTTTTTCCCACGAAATTCCTCCCGGACCCTGGCATCGACAAAACAGGCATTGGCTGTCGAAGGTTCCCTTAAGCAACGAACATGCCATCGGAGAGAAGTCCGGCCGATGCAGGAGTTCTGAATGACCCGGAAAGATGAAATGTCATTAATATGACAGAGGGAAAGGATGTCGTTCGGAAGGCGGGTTCAGGGAATTTCGGGAAGGTTCCCTTCAAGACGTTTGAGTTTTTCGATCAGGGTCGTCCGGTTGATCCCCAGAAAAGCGGCGGCCCGGGTTTTGTTTCCGGAAAACCGTCTGAGGGCCATGTCGATCATCGATTTCTCGAGTTGGGCGAAATAGGCCGGCATATCGATACCGTCGCCGTCCAGAAGCGCCGATATGTCTTGCAGCGGGCCGGAAAATACGGGGGGGCGAGCCATACCCTCCCTGGAGGGGTCGACAGAAACCGGATCCTTTTCCGTTCGAAGGAGTTTCTCGGGAAGGTCTCTCTCCTCCACGACCTCTCCCCCCTTCAGAACAAGAAAACGCTCTACCAGATTTTCAAGTTCTCGGATGTTGCCCGGCCATTCGTAACACAGAAGTCGTCTCATGGCGTCGGCCGAAAAGCGGACCTTCTCCCCCCGGCCTTCCAGCACCCATCGCGTCACAAAAAATTCCACCAGGAGCCCGATGTCCGACACCCTCAGCCGAAGCGGAGGAATGTCGACGGGAATGACGGAAAGTCGATAGAAAAGATCTTCCCGGAACTGTGACTCCCGGACCATCTGTTCGAGATTCCGGTGCGTTGCAGCCAGAATCCGGACATTGGCCTTCCTCGGATGGCTTCCGCCGACCCTTTCAAAGACCTTTTCCTGAAGAACCCTCAAGAGCTTCACCTGGAGCGGGAGGGGGAGTTCACCGATCTCGTCGAGGAAAAGGGTTCCACCCTCCGCAAGCTCAAAACGGCCCGCCCGATGACTGACGGCCCCCGTGAAAGCCCCTTTTTCGTGCCCGAAGAGTTCGCTTTCGATCAGGCCTTCCGGAATGGCCCCACAGTTGACGGGAATAAAAGACGCGCGGCAACGGTTGCTCTTCTCGTGGATCATCCGCGCAATCCGCTCCTTTCCGGTGCCGCTTTCCCCGGTAATCAGGAGTGTCGAATCGGTTTTGGCCACCCTGTCGACCAGCGAGAGAAGATGGCGGATCGGGGGGGAGTCCCCGATAAAGGTTGTCACCATATGAATTATTTGCCCCGTTCCGGCGGAGAAAAGCGCGCGCCGGATCTGCCGGAAGTGATCTCCAGAAATCTTTCCCGCAAAACATCGGAAGAAACCCGGCCCATGGCGGGGTTCTTCCGGACCCACTCTATTAGATCTGTCGGGTGATTGACAACCCTGTCCGGAAGATTGGCCGTACGGGCGGGTGATGAGGACGCCCGATCCCGATGTCGATTGTGGGGACAGACGTCCTGGCAAATATCGCACCCGAACAGCCAATTCTCCCCCCGGGATTGCCGGAGGGTCCTGTTCTCGTCTCCGGGAGCCTCGATCGTCAGGTAGGAGAGACAACGGGTGGCGTTCAGACGGTAGGGTCCCCGGAACGCTTCCGTCGGACAGGCATCAAGACAGATGGTGCAGTTTCCGCAAGGCGAAAAATGCTCGAAGGGAGCCGAGACGGAAGCGAGAGGCGTCTTCAGCAAAAGCGAGCCGATGGTAAAATGCGATCCCAGGAGCGGGTTGATCAGAAGGGTGTTCTTCCCGATCGCTCCCAGACCCGCTTCCATCGCGAAGGATTTCTCCATCAGAGCCCCGTGATCCGGCTTGATGACAGGACGGTCTTTCGGATCCAGCAAGGGACGGATCCGTTCTGCCACCTGCCGGAAACGGACATCGAACTCCTTGTGATAATCGGGGCCTTCCGCGTAGCGGGCAATCCGGACCGGTGTACCCGAAATCACCAGCGGCTCTCCACGCCCTCCGACCGGGAGCAGGGCCATGATGATCGTCCTGTATCCGGGATATCCTTCCTTCAGGGAACGGCGGCGGACCGGATTACGGGCCATCCAGTCCATACGGCCGTGATCCCCCCGTTCAAGCCACTCCAGAAAGCATTCGAATTCAGGGCGGTCCGGAGAATCCCCCAGGATCGCCGCCACAGGAAACACCTTCAGCACTTCGGAAAGAATCTGACGGGACCGGTCTGCCGATCCATCCGGCGCTGGCGCCTCCGATTCGCGCGGATCATCCGGAGAGGGGACATTCGGCCGGAATAAGGCTTTCAAAGGATGACCCCCGAACGTTCCCGGATCATGTCCCTGTCCCGCAGGATTTCCTTCATCAGATACAGCAGGGACGATTCGGAAAGGTCCAGTTCCGCGGCCACCTTGAGGAATGTCCCATCGTCCGTCAGAACCTCGCTGTGTCCCAGTCCGAAGCCTTGGGCGATCTGGTCGGAGAGGGAAACCAGGAGGACCATCTGCCGTTCCTCTCCCGGGGCCGACCTCGGGTCGTGATGCCACCGGATCGGCTGGCGGATGATCAACGGAAATCTCCACGCCGTCACCAGGCGCGCCCCAACCTCTACATGGGAGAGGCCGAAGACATCCTTTTCCCGGACATAGTCGGGAAGATCCGGTGAGGGGTCGCGGTCCATCCGGTGAATCAGCTCCGGAGCATACATATAGTAGGGAATCTTGCCAATATCATGGAGAAGCCCGGCGACCCCCGCCTCATCCACGAGCGGAAAGCGCAATTGCGCGGCGACTCTGCGGCAGGTGACCGAAACGGCCAGACTGTGGGCCCAAAGGTCAAACACCTTGGGCTCCTTTCGGACCTGATCGAACAGGCTGGTTGCCAGGATAATGGCCCGGGCGGACGAGAGCCCCAGGCGGATCAGGGCCTCACGGACGCTTCCGACCTTTCCCGAATAGGGATAAAAGGGTGAGTTCGCCACCTTCAGCAGTCGTGACGCCAGTCCCGGGTCTTCCTCGATCAGGCTGGCAATCTCCGACAGCGCCACATCCGGATCGTCCATCCGGTTGATGAGACGACGGGAGGAGGGGGAGATGGACGGCAGAAGAGAGAGGTCTTCGATCAGAAGAGAAAATTCATCAGGAGAAAACATCCCGGACTCCCTCCCTGCAAGGCTTTGACAATCGCCTCCCCGTCCCTAAAGGGACAGAATCTCCACCATGGCGGAGCGGCTGTGGGCCTCTGCCAGCAAAATCTTCACGTCGACTCCCCCGAGTCCCAGACGATGGAGCGCGTCCACGAAAACGGGCTCGACAAAGTCGAATTCGGGGCTCCCGAATCCCATGGCGACCGCCATCTGGTCTGCGACGATCAGAACCTGGGTCAATTGGGGAAACATCAGTTCTGCGGGGGGATCGTGCAGGAACAGGACGGGGTCCGACAGGATCCTCGGCATTCCGAATTCCTGGATCAGCCGGTTTCCGACAAACGAATGGTCCACCCCGAACACCTCCCGCTCCCTTTTCCAGTCGGGAACCGCCTGGGGCGAATCTCCCAGCTGGAAAGCCTGCTGATAGAACTCGGGAAACTCCTCGTAGAAAAAAACCTTTCCGATATCGTGCAGGAGGCCGGCCGTCCGGGCTTCCTCCTCCCAGGGAAAATCGAGGTGCCGGGCCAGTATTCTCGCATTCAGGCTAACAATCTGGCTATGGGACCAGAGCTCGGGAATCCCCGCATGGACCTTGGATCGGTCCAGCAGGACAGACGACAGGACCAGTGCCTTGGTCGTGGAAAACCCGAGCAGTTTCACGGCCTGAAGGACGGTATGCACGCGGCCCGTAAAACTCGATGTCAACGAATTGGCGCTCCTCAGGATCTGGAGGGAGAGGTCCGGATCGCGCTCGATCTGGGTTGCGGTCTGTTCGAAGGATGCCGATTCCAGGTCGATGGACCGAAGGACATCCCGGACAACGGGGGAGGCTACAGGGAGCGTCCCATATTTCTTGAGCCTTCGGGAAATATCGGTCAGGTCCGGTTCCATCTCTTCGGCGTTCCTCCACAAACTTCACCCTCGCATCCGTCAGGGGGCTTTCAGGTTTTGCTCTCCGGCATACTCTTCCAGCGCCTGGACAAAGAGGCGGATGATCTGTTCCTTTTCGGGGGAGTCGGACAGTCTGGAAAACCGCCTCCGGACAGATTCCTTTTCTTTCTCCAGCATCATGTCGAGTTCTTCCCGGCTTTTTCTGGAGTTGTCCTGGACCAGCACTTCCCGGATGCCCCGCAGGAGGAGAACCCGCTTGAGGTCGGCATCCAGCGTCCGGGGGGACTTCACGAGAAGCCGTCCCAGATTGTCCTTGATGTCCTGTACGATGACGGCTCCTTCGGGAGCCGTTTCAAGGTCCATCTTGATCATGCGGGACACGAGAGAACCTCCTCCTGTAAAAGCCGTTCCAGAATCTTTTCCCCTTTTTTGCCATACCAGACCGAAAACGCGTTTTCCAGACAGATCCCGGAAAATCCGGGCGTGCTCAGGCTTCCCTGATACAGGATCCCTTTCGACGTGATCCTGAGAGCTCCTCCCAATACTTTTCGGGATTTCCACAGCAGATCTCCACACACCGGCTCGTCAAAACACAGGCCGCGAAGCGGAGCCGACGGCGAGGGAGTTTCCTTTAATGCCACCGTATCGACAGACAGGGAGCCGAGAAAATCGCCGAGCCACCCATGGACCAGCGGATAAAACGAACGGGGGGAACAGGCGGGGCGGGGCGACAAAAAAAGGCTCAGACAAAAGTCGTCCCGATGCAGGACAGCCCCCCCGCCGGTCGGCCGCACGGCAACGACAGGGGAGAGAATCTCCCACTCCGGCGGAATCGGTTTCCGGAACGTCCTGCCCACAGTCACGCTGGAGCCGGAAAACCGGTATGTCCGGAGAAGGCGGTTCCACCCCGCACCCATCCGTTCGAGCAGACAGTGATCGATATGCATCTGCTCGTCGGCGGACCTTGGACGATCTTCCAAGAACACGATGTTTTTTCCGGGCAATATCCCCTCCATCACCTCCGACCGGGGGCGGCCATCGGATCGACGAGGACCGGTTCCCGTGCAGCCTTCACCTCGTCCGGCCGGGAAACAGGCGTCTTTTCCGGGGCCCTGTGAAGCCGAGCGGGATCGGACGAGGCCAGACCGACGAGGCGGATGAGATCGTCCGCGAAGCGATCCAGCATGGCGCGGGACTCGCATTCTGTCGGCTCTACCATCAACGCTTCGGGGACGATCAGCGGGAAGTAGATGGTGGGGGCGTAATACCCCGCATCCAATAAACCCTTTGCCAGATCAATGGCCCGAACGCCCTCTTTTTCGAGCGACCGGGCAGACAGGACAAACTCGTGGGTACACAACCCGTCGCCCATCCCGGGAAGGACACCTTCCAGCTTTTTGCGGAGGTAGTTGGCGTTGAGCAGGGCATAAAGAGAAACCCGTTTCAGGCCTTCCTCCCCCAGCATCCTCATGTACGCCAGGGCTCTCAGCAGGACGCCGGCAGAGCCGTGAAACGAACGGATGCGTCCGATGGAGTCCGCTCCGTCGACAACACTGTACTTCTTCCCCGAACGGACAATTCGGGGATTCGGGAGAAAGGGTGACAGGAATTCCCGGACGCCGACCGGTCCCGATCCCGGTCCGCCTCCTCCGTGCGGGGTCGCAAGAGTCTTGTGTGTGTTGATGTGAACGATATCGAATCCGAGATCCCCCGGACGCAACACACCCAAAAACGCGTTCATGTTCGCCCCGTCCATATACAGGAGGGCTCCCGCCGCCTTGACCTTCCGGACAACCTCGGACAGCTCCTCCTCAAAAAGTCCGAGAGTGCTGGGAGCCGTGATCATGACCAGCGCCGTCCGTTCCGATAACGACGCAGACAGGGCTTCCAGATCGATATGTCCCGACGCTTTCGACGCAATCGTCCGGACGGTGAACCCCCCCATCGCCGCACTGGCCGGATTGGTGCCATGGGCCGAGTCGGGAACCAGAATCTCCGTACGGACGGCTTCCCCCCTGCTTTCGAAATACTTCCGTGCCAGAAGAATCCCCGTCAGCTCCCCGTGGGCTCCTGCGGCAGGTGCCAGGGTCACGGCGTCCATCCCGAGAACCTCTTTCAGCAGCTCTGAAAATGTCCAGAGGGCTCCCAGAAATCCCTGCATCCCCTCCTCATCCGTCAAGGGGTGCAGATCGGCAAAACCGGGCAGCGAAACCACCCGATCCATCACCTTGGGATTATATTTCATCGTACAGGAACCCAATGGATAAAAATGGGTATCCACCCCCCTCGATAACTGGGAAAGGCGGGTAAAATGCCGGACCGTTTCCAGTTCGGAGAGTTCCGGAAGACCCGACGGGGTCTGGCGGCAAATCCCTGGCGGAAGATCCGTCACATCGACCGGACGGGAAACCGGACGGACGCCTCTCGCCCCCGGACGGGAAATCTCCCAGATGGACGGTTCCATTTCCGGGCGCGAAGCGCTCTCCCTTTTTCCTGAAAGCTCGCTCATCGCCGGTTCCCTCCCGCCAGAATTTCCTTCACGGCGGCCAGGACACCCCCGATTTCCGCATCGGTCCGGATTTCCGTCGCGCACCACAACATCCTGTTTTCTCCTCCGATCCGTCCCACACCCGCCAGCGGCAACCCTCCAAGATACCCCCGCTCCAGCAAGGAAATACTGAATGACCTCGCGTCCATGGGAAGTTCGACCATGAACTCGTGAAAATGGGGGACCCCTTCATGCAGGACACGCACGCCGGGGATCTCCGAAAAGCCCTTTTTCAGTTTCATGGCGTTTTGATGGGAAGCCGAAGCCGCCTCCACGAGTCCCTGAGGCCCCATCAGGGCGAGATAAATCGTCGCGCCAATAGACAGGAGCGTTTCGTTGGAGCAGATGTTCGAATTGGCTTTTTCCCGACGGATATGCTGTTCTCTCGCCTGCAAGGTCAAGACGTACGCCCTTCGTCCTTCCTGGTCCGTCGTCTGGCCCACCAGCCGGCCGGGAATTTTTCGCATAAAAGCCCTCGAGGCCGTCATCAATCCCAGATAAGGCCCGCCGCCGGACATCGGAACCCCCAAAGGCTGTCCTTCTCCCGTCGCAATGTCGGCACCCCACTCTCCCGGTGTCCGGAGAATCGCCAGGGAATGAGGGTTGGCGTGCAGGAGAAACAACGCGCCCTGTCCGGAAAGCATTTCACGGAACCCCGAAAAATCTTCGACCGTTCCCCAGAACGTCGGGATGGAGCCGATGAATGCCGCCACGTCAGAAGACAGAAGATTCCGGAGGTCTTCGGCCCGCGTTCTGCCTTCTGACAGTGGAACCGTCCGCAAACTCACACCGAGTCCGGTGGTGTAAGTCCGTATGACCGACACAACCGCCGGATCCAGACCTTCGGATACGAGAAGCACAGAGCGACCGGTATGTCGAACAGCCACCAGGCAAGCTTCCGCGGCTGCCGTCGCGCCGTCGTAGAGGGAAGCGTTGGACAGGTCCATTCCATAAAGGCGGCTGATCGCCGTCTGGAATTCAAAAATAGCCTGAAGAAGTCCCTGGGACGCCTCCGGCTGGTAAGGGGTATAGGAGGTCAAAAACTCGCCCCGGCTGGTCAGAGAATGGACGGCTTCGGGGATGAAATGCTCATAGGAACCGGCTCCCCGAAAAACGACCGCTCGGGAGGACCCGGAATTTTGACGCCCCCAGAGTTCCATTTCTGCCAGCAATTCCCTTTCCGTCATGCCCGATCCGGCAAGCGGGAGTTCGGGGAAGGTCTGAGCCGAAGGGTATTGGCGGGTCAGGTCCTCGAGGGAGGTAACGCCGACGAAGCGGAGCATCTCCCGGGTTTCTTCCGGGGTATGCGGGATAAAATCAGCCATGTTCCGGATGCCCCCCGCCCTCTTGCAGGAATGTCTCATATGCCGGACCATCCATCAGAGACTGGACGTCGGCGGAATGATCGGGACGAAAACGGAAAATCCACCCTTTCCCGTAGGGGTCCCTGTTCAGAAGTCCTGGGTCGCTTTCCAGTTCCTGGTTAACGCCTATGATGGTTCCACCCACAGGCGCATAAATGGAAAAGGCCGCCTTGACCGACTCGATAATGGCCGCTTCCCCTCCCCGGGGAACCTGTCGGCCGACTTTCGGCAGCTCCACAAAAACCACGTCCGTCACCTCTTTCTGGGCGAAGTCCGTGATGCCGACATTCCACTGCTCCGGCGTATCCGACGGGGCCATCCATTCATGTGTCCGGGTATAACGCCTGGGTTCAGGCATGCGTTTCTCCTCCTGCGACCGGCCATTTTCCTCTTCTGCCGGCCCATGATTGAAAGGTTCCTGTTAACGTTGGCCGGGAAACCGGCCATGGGGCGTTCTTTCCGGAAAGAACCCCGGTGTTTATGAAGCGACCTCGGACAGGGCAGTTGACACAAAAGGCGTTTTCCTGAAAAGAACCGGGATGGCGTTTCCGTGGATCCGGACAAACCCCGGCTCCCCCTTGCGGAAATCCGCCAAAAACGAACGTTCCATGTACGCCAGTCCAAAACCTCCCCCCACGCGCGGGGAATATCCTCCCGAGGTTACACGCCCTACCGGGATTCCCGACGCGTTTTCAACGAGGCATCCCGTTCTGGGAATCCCCTTCTCCTTCAGGACGAAGCCCCCAAGGGCGGGATGGCCATCATGGATCACAGGCAACCCGTCCTGACCCAGAACGGCCGTTTTTCCGACGAAATCGCCTTTCGACCGGGACACGACAAAATCCAGCCCCGCATCGAAGGGCGAGAGCTCCGTCGTGAGTTCCTGTCCATACAGGGGGTAACCCATTTCCAGACGCAACAGATCCCGCGCACCCAGACCGCAAGGCAACAGGTTTCCCGTTTTCTTTCCGGACGCCAGAAGTTCCTCGTAAAACGGGACACCCGCGCCCGAAGGGACAAAGAACTCCCATCCGTCTTCTCCGGTGTACCCCGTCCTGGCCACCAGAAACTCCCCGGATGCGCCCAGGTTCAAAAGCCGCGTCTCGCGCCGTTTCATGTCCAGGACATCCGGAAGAATCTTGGCCAAAACTCCGGACGCCCCAGGCCCCTGAAGGGCGATCCCGACATGGTCGGCGGAAAGGTCGAGAAAACTGGCTTCGGCCGGAAGGTGCTCCCGGATCCATTGCCCGTCCACACTCCGGTTCGAGGCGTTGACAACAAGATCCACCCGTTCCCGTCCAAAATGGTAAGCCATGACATCGTCGATCACCCCCCCCGATTCAGTCAGAAGGTGACCATAAAGCGCTTTTCCGGAAGGCACTCTTTCGAGGTTCGACGTCACCAGCCTGTCAACCCACCCCTGCGCATCGCGTCCCCGGATAACAAAATGCCCCATATGGCTGATATCGAAAATTCCCGACTGTTCACGAACAAAACGACTTTCTTCCAGGATCGTCGAAAATCGGACGGGAAGAATATATCCATGGAAATCGACCATATGTCCCCCTTCCCGGATATGGGAAGGAGAAAGGGGAAGTGTCATGCCGGAAGACCTCATTTCAGAAGGGAGTGACGGCGCACATATCCGGACGCGGAAAAACAGGGGAACTGGAAGGAAGAAACCGGAAGGGATCTGCGCCGGAAACAAGATTGTTTATCGGAACGACGCCTGGAGTCACCGGAAAGACCGGGTTTTTCAGCGCAACGGTCCAGGGAGTCGGACATGAAACCTTTCCATCAAGTGAACGACATCCGTCATGAGCGACAGGCATATTATCCGGATGACCGGGAGAGGGGTCGCCTTCAGAAAGCGTCTCAATTTTAATGCGAGGTCCGGTTATAAAGCAAGAACGATCCCTGTCTCCTCGACAGTCTTCGAAGAGTCTGAAAATCGGGTCCGGTCAGGGAAACCGTTGTTGCGATTGCACCGGAAAGTCTTCAAAACAAAGCCACCGGACCATTGCACCCTCATAAACCGAAATAATTTGCAGAGTCTGGAGCGAACACCTAAAATAACAGGATCGGAAATACCAGCCAAAAGGAATCGCGGGTCAAAAACCCAAGAGAGGATGTCATGCTCGAATTGATCAGAAAGATTGCCGTCGAACGCCCCAAGGTACTGGGAACACTCATGGTCCTGGTCGGGGCCGTATTTGTCATTTCGATGGGATGGTGGGGTTTTTCGGCCTACAAAACCGGGAAGCCAGGCGTTGTGGCGCGGATTAACGGGACGCCTCTCTACGCCACGGAGTTTTCGAGAGACTACGAAATCATGAAAAACAACTATCAGCGTCTCCTGAACGGAGCGCTGGGGAAGAAGATCCTCTCCGAACTCAATTTCCCCGGTCTGGTCCTGCGGAACATGATTTTCAGGCAACTCTGGATCGATGAAGCCAACAATCTCCATCTGGTCGTTCCGGACGCGGTGGTCGTCCAGGAAGTCAGCCGGATCCCTTTTTTCCAGGACGGGAATCCACCGGTTTTTTCACCCAAGCTTTATACACAGTTCCTGCTCGAGACCCACCAGTCGGCCAAGGATTTTGAAAAATCCATCCGGGAAGACCTCCTGGTCCAGAGAGCCCAGGTTCTGGTCCGGGCGATCCAGACTCCGGCCAAACCCGCAGGGCAACCACCGACTGTCCTGGATGACTGGCAGAAAAACAGGCTCGCCCTTCAGGAAGAAACGCTGCAATCCTTCCAGATGCAGCTTGAAAGCAGCTCTAATGTCAAGATCGACCAGAAGGCATTCAAAAAACTTTCAAAATCTCTTCTCTGACCCCACAAGGAGCCGGAGTCCGGCAACCGGCTCCGGCTCTACCCGTCACTAAAGAAAATCCCAATAAAACATTTACACTTTTCCTGTTTCCAAATAAAGTTTTTCCAACGGTGTTTGTTGACGTCCTCCCATTCCTTCGGGGAGGGGAGGACACAAAGCCTCTTCTGGATTCTGAAGTGGTCATTCTGGCCGTATCCGCCACACTGTGGGCGCTGGGCGTCGGCATCCCCAGGGGGGAGGATTCATCGGACAGCATGGAAAGGAAGGTCTGTCCCAGGTAACGGACGTTGCTCTCCGTCCGCTCCTTCTGGTCGGAATGTTCGTGATTTCGCTTGGCTTGTATCTTCTGGCTTCGCCCCTCCTGGTTCCAATGAGCTGTCGGCTCCTGTCCGGGATAGCTCCAGATCCAAGCCCCGGGATCTGGATCAGTGCCGCCGGGCTGATTGGCGGGTATGCGATGAATGTGTTGGTCTTCCTGTGGGGATTGATCCGCTTCGCGTTCGAGATCCTTCACGCGAGGCTTTTCCGGGCGATGCGGGTCCTGGGGATCGATGGAGGGCAACGACGGTAGGAAGAGAGATCCTGAGCAACATACGAACGACCGTCCAGGGTTTCCGGGGATTCGGAGCAGGTAGCTTGACATCCTCCCCTCCCTTTCGCTTCGCTCGCCGCGAAAGCGGAAAGGAAGGGGATTCCTTCCTGCCAACTCCCCTTCTGAAGACGGGGATGGATCGGCGGGCCTGAACGGTCAGGCCGCCGACTCGGAGGTTTTCGCC
>DAHWKF010000131.1 GCA_027343785.1 Leptospirillum sp.
GGCGAAAACCTCCGAGTCGGCGGCCTGACCGTTCAGGCCCGCCGATCCATCCCCGTCTTCAGAAGGGGAGTTGGCAGGAAGGAATCCCCTTCCTTTCCGCTTTCGCGGCGAGCGAAGCGAAAGGGAGGGGAGGATGTCAAGAATTCCGAAGCCGTTTCCGAAAAATTTTCCGGAACAAAATTTCCCCGGACGACCATGACAACAGGAAAAGAATCCGCAATCTCCCGCGACCGCCGGTGGCCACCCCAAAGACAAGAATGGGACAACCATGGCAGCCACAGAAACCGGGTCTTTCCGCACGATCCGGAACCAGCCCCAGAAAACCTTGACTTTCCCGACGGTCGGGCTTCCGCTTCCTCCTCCTCCACCTACCAACCCCCCCCTTTTCTTTTCAAGGTTTTTCTGGCGCACTTCTTGCTTTAAAAAAATAATACCTGCCCCGGAACAGTAACGGGGCGTCCCTGTTCCTTCATCACATCACCCACGAGGGTCTTATGAACATTCTGGTCACCGGAGCCGCGGGTTTCATCGGATCCACACTATCGGCCCGTCTTCTGTCGGACGGACACGACGTCACCGGCGTCGACAACCTGAACGACTATTACGACGTCTCCCTCAAGGAAGCCCGTTTGGCTCGGCTTCTTTCCCATGACAACTTTACCTTCCACCGGCTCGACATCGTCGACCGGAAGCGGATCCTGGATCTCTTTGGACGGGAAAAATTTCCGGTGGTCTACCACCTGGCCGCCCAAGTGGGGGTCCGGTACGCCATGGAAAATCCGTTCGCCTATATCGACACCAACCTGTCGGGCTTCGGAAACATCCTCGAAGGGGCCCTCCGAAACCAAACGGCCCATCTGGTCTTCGCCTCGTCGAGTTCCGTCTATGGAGCCAACACCCGTCAGCCCTACTCGGAACACTATCCGACAGAACACCCCATCTCGCTGTACGCGGCAACCAAGAAGGCCAACGAACTCATGGCCCACAGTTACGCCCACATCCACGGGCTCCCCGTGACGGGGCTGCGTTTTTTCACGGTGTACGGACCCTGGGGTCGTCCGGACATGGCTCTCTTCAAGTTCGCGAACCTCATCACCCAGGACAAGACGATTCCGGTGTTCGGCGAAGGGAAGATGATCCGGGATTTCACCTTTGTCGATGACATCGTCGAAAGCCTTGTCCGTCTGAAAGACAAGGTTCCCGCCCGAAACCCCGGCTGGAACGCAGAGGAGGCCGACTCCGCCACCAGCCACGCTCCTTACCGGATCTACAACATCGGGAACAAGAACCCGGTTCAGCTGATGCGCTATATTGAAGTATTGGAGGAGTGCCTCGGGAAGAAGGCCAAAAAAGAGTTCCTGCCGGTCCAGGCCGGAGACATGACCTCCACCTGGGCAGACACCTCCGAGCTGGAAGCCTTGACCGGATTCACCCCCCACACCCCGATCGAAACGGGCATCCGGAAATTTGTGGACTGGTACCGTGAATATTACAAAATCCGGACCGCCCATTCGGCCTGAAGGAGAAAGCAGCCCCACTCAGGGCCGTTCGAAGTTCTTTTGGACCATCGTCGCGGAACCCCCATCAAGGAGAGACCATTGATCAATACGGATGTTCTGGTAGTCGGAGCCGGATTCGCCGGCAGCGTGGTCGCGGAAAGGCTGGCCAGCGCGGGTCGGAAGGTGCTGGTGATCGATCGCAGGAGCCATATCGCCGGCAACGCCTATGACGAAAAAGATGAATCGGGAGTCCTGATTCACCGGTACGGACCCCATATTTTCCATACCAACTCGGACGAGGTCTTCACCTACCTCTCCCGGTTCACCGCGTGGCGTCCTTACGAACACCGTGTCCTGGCCTCCGTCGACGGACAGCTCCTGCCCATCCCGATCAACCTGGACACGGTCAATCGCCTTTATGGCCTCCGGCTCGACGAAGAAGGCCTGAAACAGTACTTTGAAACGATCCGGGAGCCCCGGGAAACCATCCGGACGAGCGAGGACGTCATCGTCAACACCGTGGGGTGGGACCTCTACCGGAAATTCTACCAGGGGTACACCAGAAAGCAGTGGGGCCTCGATCCCTCCGAGCTGTTCGCGAGCGTCGCCTCCCGGGTTCCCGTCAGGACCAACCGGGACGACCGGTATTTCACCGACAAGCACCAGGCCATGCCGAAAGACGGGTACACCCGGATGTTTGCCCGCATGCTGGAGCACCCGGGGATCACCTTCGCCCTGGGCCTCGATTTCCGGAACATCCGCCAGACGGCCAAGGCCCGGCATATCGTTTACACCGGCCCTATCGACGAGTACTTCGATCACTGTTTCGGGAAGCTTCCTTACCGGAGCCTCCGCTTCGAACACGAACAGCTCGCCGGGGTGGAACGATACCAGCCGGTTGGGACGGTCAACTACCCCAACGACCACGCCTACACCCGGATCACGGAGTTCAAGCACCTGACCGGACAAGTACATCCCGGCACATCCATCGTCCGGGAATACCCGCAGGCCCAGGGCGACCCGTACTACCCGATCCCCCGGCCGGAAAACGACCTCCTGTTCAAGAAATACCAGGCCCTGGCGGAGGAGGAAAAAGGGGTGACCTTCGTCGGACGTCTCGCCCAATATCGGTACTACAACATGGATCAGGTTGTCGGAGCCGCCCTGTCGGTCGCCAAAAAAATCCTGGTGTCTTAACATCATCTACAGGACAGTGAAGCCGATTTCCTCCCGGACTTTGGGGTAACGCACATAAAAAACGTGAGAGGAAACTGTTCCGGAATCAGGAAGGAGCGGCGGGGAACTCCCCGCCGCGGGAAAGGGGACGTCAGGAAGAATGGATCTTCCGGAAGGCCTGTTCTTTGGCGTCCTGCGCCTCTTCGACCGCCGATTCGGGAATCGGAACGTCATGCTGGCTTTCGATCAGCTCTGAAAAACCTTCTTTCATCGCGTCCAGCACTTTCTCCCGGAGTTCGGGCTCTTTTTCCCGTCCCAGGATGTCTTCGCATTCCGCCAGAAAATACTCCTTTACATTCTCCTTCCAGCGGTCGACGCCGTGGTGGGTCAAGTCCGGCAAAGGGTCAAGAAGCGCGTTCCTGCCCCGTTCCTTCGCCGTCAATATCGCTTCGTGTTCCCTGGAATGCTCGTTCATGCTTGTCCTCCTTCGCCAAATTAAGGTGGAGGGATTCCCCGAAAGGGCTGTCCGCCGGGTGAAAACCCTTCCGCACCAAAAACGGAAACGCTGGAAACCGCCGGTGAGAAAGGGTAAAAGCGCCGCCTGAATACGGGTCACGGTGGAGATGGAGGGGGAGGAAAAACGGCTGACGGACAAAACCGGCTATGGAAGGGCGGGCTTCGGGGAATTCCGGGTGAATCGCCTGCCCTGATTTCACCCTACACAATCCTCGGATCGATTTCAACCCCTCACCCCCTGAACGTCAATAGCGGGACATTCCGGGAGGCGGGGTGTAGACAGAATGGCCCCGGCCGTTTCAGGATAAAGGGAAGGTTCTTTTCCGCAAGCCGTCTTCAGTAAAAAAGTCAGAACATATCCCCCCATCCCCGAAAGGAGACCGCCCATGCCCTTCTCTCCACCACCGGAGCAGACATGGACCCATTCCCTGGTTCTGCTGGTTCTTTCCCTGCTCGCGGGGGCCGTCCTCCATACCATCGTCTTCGCCGTCTTGCGGAGCAGGATGAAAAAATCCCCTCCATCCGTCTCGCCTCCCCCGCTGGAAACGGTCCGGTGGCCGTCCTTTTTCCTGTCGATGGAAATCGTCCTGTTGATCCTCCATCCCGCCACCCCTTTTCCCGGCGTCTTCGAAGATCTTCTCTCCCGCGTCATGGTTCTCCTGACGATCCTGACGGTGGCCTGGACCCTGATCGCCCTGACGCGTTTTCTCGGAAACCAGCTGCTGTCCAGGCGTCCTTCCGGCCCGGAAGACGATCTGGCGTTCCGGAAAGTCCGGACGCGCGTCCTCCTGATCGAGCGGCTCCTGACCGTGCTGATCATCCTCATTTCGACGGCGACCGCGCTGATGACCGTTCCCCGGATCCGGACCCTCGGGGAAAGCCTCCTGGCCTCCGCGGGTCTCGCGGGGATCGTGATCGGCCTGGCCGCGCGCCCCCTGCTGACCAACGTGATCGCCGGCATCCAGATCGCCCTCACTCAACCGATCCGGATCGACGACGTGGTCATCGTCAACAACGAATGGGGATGGATCGAAGAGATCGGGATCGCCTACGTGATCGTCCGGATCTGGGACTTGCGCCGGCTGGTCCTTCCCCTGTCCTACTTCATCGAGCAGCCCTTCGAGAACTGGACCTACAAGTCCTCCCAGCTTCTGGGCTATGTCCATATCTACGCAGACTACTCGGTCGACGTCCGGGATCTCAGAGAACACCTGAAGACCCTCCTGGAATCCACCCCTCTCTGGGACCGGATGGCGTGGAACCTCCAGGTGACCCAGCTCGATGAAAAGGCCGTGCAGATGCGGGCCCTTTTCTCCGCAAGGGATTCGGGATCCCGATGGGATCTGTCGGTCTATGTGCGGGAAGGGATGCTCGCCTACCTCCGGGATCGGGAGGACTCCGGCCTTCCACGGGTACGGGTGGAAATCGCGCCGCAACCGTCCCGCTCCGGATTTGCCACGACCGGAGAAGGACAGGTCTCACCGGGGTAATCTCCAGAGGTCCGGGGATGATCGACAGAACCGTCGAAACCGTTCCCCTTCCCATCCGGTTAGGGGCTCGGGTCAGGCTATTTGAAGATTCCGCGCAGGCGGTTGTTTCCAGGGGGTCGGAGGAGTTGAGGACCGGAGCCTTCCAGTTGTGAAAGGCGATCACAAGGGGGTTGAACACTCCCTTCACTTCCGGACCCAGGCATTCTTCCCGGTCCCTGACATTCGGAAGAGTCTCCCGGACGGCCTCCGGTTAGAAACGCCACATGTCGATGGCCACGCGGCGGATCCGGTCGCGGATCATCGCTTCCGGTCCCATGCTTTCTTGACCGATGCCCTTTGACAGAAGCGTCCGTTCACACAGGAGGAGGGGAGGCAAGGATGAAAGACCGCCATATCGTGATCATTGGTGGAGGATTTGCCGGGCTTTCCGCAGCCAAAGCCCTGGAGAAAAAGGATGTGCGGGTCACCCTGGTCGATACCCGGAACTATTACCTCTTCCAGCCCCTCCTTTACCAGGTGGCCACCGGGGATCTGCACGCCGAAGCGGTGGCCACCCCCATCCGGCGTCTTTTGCGGGGAAGAAACCAGAGGTTCGTCCTGGGAACCGTCACGGACGTCGACCCTGAACAAAAAACAGTGCTGATGGAAGACGGATCGGAGTTGGGCTACGACCGGCTCCTGGTCGCCCCGGGAAGCACGACCCAATTTTTCGGGAAACAGGACATTGCCCGGCGGGCCTGGCATCTGAAAGGTTTGCCGGAAGCCGAAAATCTCCGGTCCCAAATTCTTCTGGCGCTGGAGCGGGCCAGCCGGTGCCCCGATGCCGGAGACCGGAGGGCCTGGCTGAATTTCGCCATCGCCGGCGGCGGGTCCACAGGCGTCGAATGCGCCTGCGGTCTGCTGGAACTCTTCCGCGTCCTCGTCCACCGGGATTATCCGGAAATCGATCCCCGGGAGATCAGCGTGAGGATACTGCAGGGGGGGAGCACGCTGATTCCGGACTTCCCCGAATCCCTGCAAGCGTATGCGAAAAAACGGGTGGAAGCTCTCGGAGGACAAATCCACTTTCAGACCCGCGTGGAAGCTTTTGACGGCCGGACGATCCGGCTGTCTACGGGAGAGAGTCTTTCAGCCAGAACACTTGTCTGGGCGGCGGGGGTGAAGGCGCCCGCCATCGCGGAAAAGGTTCCGGGAGAAAAAGGGGACGGAGGACGGATCCGGGTCAATAGCCACCTGCAGCTGCCGGAATACCCGGATATCTTTATTCTGGGGGATCTGGCCCGGACGCCGGATGGCCACCATCCCCAGGTGGCCCCGTTTGCGATCCAGACCGCGCGCCATGCCGCCAGAACCATCCTGGCCTCCTGGAACCTGGCCTCCCCTCCTCCCCCTTTTGCTTACCAGGACCCCGGTAGCATGGTGGTACTCGGCCGGTTTGACGCCGTCTGCCAGATTCCCCGGTGGAACGCCAAATGGCACGGCCCGGTGGCGTGGGCCTTGTGGCTGGGGCTACATCTCGCCAAGATTCTTGGCACCAGGAACCGTCTTCTGACTCTCGCCGACTGGGGACAGGATTATCTCTTCAAGAGCGCGGCCATGGAGATCCTCCGCCCCCTGCAAGGGTCCGAACCATACGACGAGTGAACGACAGAGTCCCCGCATTCCCGTCACCTTGCCCCGATCATCATTCCCGGAATCACCATTGTGATCTCGTTCCACTCCAGCTCAAAAACGAAATAACCGTCTCACCACCTGAAAGGGTGGCGAGACGGTGGCACCGAAAGTGACAGGACAGGGGGTCCCGGAAAAACCGGAAGAGAGTTTCATTCGGTCTCAGACGATGGAAGGATCTCCCGAAATTGTCCGCTCCATTGTCTCATGTGTTTGATTGAGAAATGGAATTTACTGGCTCGTCTCTCATCAAATCCGTGGCCGCCATCCTTCCCGACAACAAGCCTTTTACCCCGTGAGCCCCTTCTTGTCTTTCTGCGGGGACTTCGGGGGCTTCGGGGTTTCCCGGGTTTTCATCTTTTTTCCTTCCGGCGTATACCCGTAAGAGTACTGGATATGGGGGGAGGTCGAATCGTTCAGCACCGTTCCCATGATTTCGAAGTGGTGTTCCTGGAGAACCGACTCCACCCGCATGAAGTCGCGTTCCTGGGTCACATTGTTCCGCGCCACCACCAGAACCCCGTCCACCAGGGAGGAGATCCCCAGAAGGTCGGTCGAGGCCAGAATCGGCGGTGAGTCGATCAGGATGAAGTCCGACTGGAAGCGCAGGATTTCGAACCATTTCGCGATCACCGCCTCCGGGTGCTCCGTCCAGAACCGATTCTTGCTCTTGGCCAGGGTGATCACCGCGAGGTTCCCCTCGTTCCAGTCGATGCGCCGGGGATTCTCCTCGAGATCCGGCAGAAAGTCTTCCGCGGAAAACTCCTTGCCCAGCCTGAGGTTCTGATAGACACGGCCGCGGATGGTATCCGCGTCCATCAGGATGGTGTGATGGCCCATGTGCGCCATGGTCAGGGCGAGGTTCATGCTGGTCACGGATTTTCCGTCTTCCGGCGCGGGGCTCGTAATCAGAAGGACTTGCCCTTTATGCATCTTCAGGGATTTCTTGAGGCGAAAGAACATCGACTCGAATTCCTTCTGGAAGATCCACACCGACTCCCGGTCGGCCATCAGGTCGATTCGGGGGATGCGAACGCCGTTCTTCTCAAAAATATGCCGCGAGGGAATCCGGGGGATGTTGGCGAAGTTCGGGACACCCGACAGCTTCTTGAGGTTGTCTTCCCCCTGAATGGGCTTCCGGAAGAACACGATCAGAAACGGCACGGCCACGGATCCCCCCATGGCCGCCACAACTCCCAGGGCGATGATCTTGAACCCCTTGGTCATCTCGGGTTTCATCGGCAGAAGCGGCGGGTCGATCACGATGAGGTTCTCGAGATTCGAATCCGCGATGATCCGGGCCGAAGAGCGCTCTTCCTCCAGTTCGGACAACAGATCCTTGTCCATCTTGATGTTCGACTCCAGAAACGACTCCCAGGCGGTACCGGAGACGTCCACCGGACCGTCCAGTCCTTCCGGACGGACGATGGTACGGACCCGGCCCAGTTTCTTCTCGATTTCCCGGATCTCCTGGGTCACCGCCATCACGTCGGGATGGGACCGGGTTTCGGTGAGGAGCAGCTGGGCCTTTCGCATGCGGAGCGCGGAGAGCATCCCCGACTCCTCGGAAAGGTAAGAAGAGATATTCACCGGATGGTGTTTTCCGCCCCGTTTTCGGGCGCGGTTCTGGAAATTCATGAGGTCGTCCTCGGATTTCTTGAGGAGGCTCCGGGCGTTCAGGATCTGGAGGGACAGGCTCTTGTCCAGGTCCGCCTGCTGCTCGAGGGCGAAATGGCTCGAGATGTCCTTGAAGGAGTCGATATAGCCGTTGACCAGATCCAGGGCCACATGGGGATCGGTCGACTCCCCGCTGATCTCGATGATCCCGCCATACCCCACCCCCCTGAACCCCATCCGGGCGTTCCTGAGCTCCATGGCGGCCCTCTGACGGGGGTTCATGACGATCGGGCTTTTTCCCAGGGTCGTCCGGATCACGTTGATGAACTGCCCCTGATAATCGGTGTACTCGGCGTTCTCCTCCAGGTCTTTCAGCGTTTTCTCCGGCAGGCTGTCGATCACCTTCCCCGCCAGATACTGGCTCTTCATAATCGCCAGCTGGATCCCGAGACTCCGGGGGGTGTGCAGATGGTTCGCCAGCGCCGAGGAGGCGTAGTTGTTCTGCTTGATCAGAACCGTCGCCTTGGCCACGTAGATCGGCTTTTTCATCAGACCCACGGACGCGATGGGAACCGCAAACAGAATGAATGTGAGAAAGGCGATGAACTTGTGCCGGCGGATACTGAGCCATGCGAGGGCGAGAATGGTTTTCGCGTCGAGCGTCTGCATACAATCCCCGAAAAAAGGTTAGCGGCTACCCTTGCCGAACAGGATGACCTGGATGGTCTCCATGAAAATCATCAGATCGAGAAAGATCGACAGGTTCTTGATGTAATAGAGGTCGTACTCGAGTTTTCTCGCGGCGTCCTCGACGGTGGCCCCGTAACGGTAACGGATCTGGGCCCATCCGGAGAGACCCGGCTTGGTGACATGCCGGAGCGAATAGAACGGGATGACTTTTTCGAGCTCCGCCACGAAGAACGGCCTCTCGGGACGGGGCCCGACAAAACTCATCTCCCCATTGAGGATATTGATCAGCTGGGGCACCTCGTCGAGACGGGTCTTGCGGAGGAACGCCCCGACGCGGGTGATGCGGGGGTCGTTCTGCGACGCCCACTGGGGAGACAGTCCTTTTTCCGCGTCCGCCACCATCGAACGAAA
>DAHWKF010000132.1 GCA_027343785.1 Leptospirillum sp.
TGACTCTACAGAATTTCAATTTATTGGCAGTGAATTGTACAAAAAAAATATTCCATTGATAGAAGGCTCTAAAATGTATTTAAAAGATAAAAATTATTCTATTTTTACAAAACAAGAAATTGAACAATATGCGAACATGGCAAAAGAATTAAATATCGCCCATGAGGGTGATCAAGCTTGTTTCTTCTTAAAAAAGGTCTTCCCGTTTTCATCGTAAACAGCTAGCTGAATACCCACATTCAGACAAGTCGGAGTAATATTAGCTTTTTTGTTTGCCCGTCATTGAAAAAGCCTCAGAGGATTCTTTTCGATAATCATACGTAATGAGGTAATACAAGGAAAGCTTCCACTCCAACGTAACAATTTCTCCGTTCCCCTTAAACATCGCTGGCAAAGTATTTGCTCATCCCAAAGATTGGTTTAGATAGTGGAATGATACCCTTGCCGGCCATTATCTCCGGAAGGTTGTTCGCACTCTGGACACAAACCTTCGGACGATGTAGCAAAGATTATCTCACCGGAGCAATCGTTCCCCTTTTATGGGTCATGGATGATATAGAGGCGACGAAAATGAAACCGTTCAAAAAATGTTGGTCGATATCAACATTTCTAGTCCTGGTCGGCCTTTTGGTCTTTTCGGCCGCCTGCAGCAAAAGCCCGGCAGAACTCCAGAAAAAATATATGACGCTGGGACAGCATTATCTGGCGGAAGGGAAACAAAACGAAGCGATCATCGAATTTCAGAACCTTCTGAAGGTCAACCCGAATTCTGCGCAGGGGCATTTTGAACTGGGCAACGCTTACCACAGGAAAGGCTGGCTGATCGAATCGGTCATCCAGTTCCGACAAGCCGTAAAGCTTTCCCCCCTCATGCTGGACGCCCATTTAGCCCTCGCCCGTTATGCGGTCAACAGCGGACAATGGAACCCGGCCAAAGCCGAAATCGCGACCATTCTGAAAATCGATCCCGCGAGCGTCCAGGGCTGGACTTTCGCCGGGCAGAGACATTCGGCGCTGGGCAAAAACGAGGAAGCCCAGAAAGACCTGGAACACGCCCTGTCGCTCAAGCCGGGATATCCCAGGGCCCTGGTGGCCATGGGGGACATGAAACGAAAACAAAACCATCTGAACCAGGCCAAGGACTATTACAACAAGGCGTTGTCATCCACTCCGTCCAGTAGCCGCGCCTGGGCCGGACTGGGGCTCATCCTCCAGGCGAAAGGGAAAAACGACGAAGCCCTGACGGACTTCAAAAAGGCTCTGGTCGTCGATCCGGACAATCTCCGCTCCCATATCATCCTGGCCAATTTCATGGCCAGACAGGGACACCTGCACAAAGCGATCTCGGAGCTCGAATCGATTCCGTCCAAGAAGGCCGACCTCCGGGTTCCCATCAAGATCGCCGAATATGAAACACTTCTGGGAGACAACCAGAAAGCGATCGCGATTCTCCAGCCCCTGGCCAACAGGAAGATCCAGATTCCGGACATCGACTACGTTTTGGCCAAGGCCTATGAACAGGCCGGAAAGAAGGAAGACGCCCTCCAGACGGTCAGTCAGCTGATGGAGATGACCAACGTGCCGGTGGTCATGCAGATCGGAGCGGCCCGGATCGAACTGTCGGAAGGAAAGCCCCACGACGCCCAGACGATTCTGGACAATCTTCAGAAAAACCCCCATCTTCCGACCGACTACTTTCTGAACCAGGCCCGCGTGTCACTTGCCCTGAACCATCCGGCTTCCGCCATCAAAGCCCTCAAGAAAGCCCTCGTCCGCTCACCGGACAATCCGGCGGTCCTTCTCACGATCGCAGATGCCCAGGGAGCATCAAAGCATTGGTCCGAGGCCCTGCAAAGCGTTGATAAGGTCCTTGCCAAAAACCCGGCCAACGCCGCGGCCATTCTGAGAAAAGGGGTCCTTCTGGGACGCACCAGGGGAAATCGTCAAGAATTGGCCTATTTCAGGTCTGAAGCCCAGACTTATCCCGACATGGAACCGTTATATCTCCAGTCTCTGGTTGCGAACAACAAAAGCACCATGGCCCGGAAAGAGGCCGAAGGTTTTCTTTCCGCCCACCCGGGCGCAAGACCGGTCCAGCTTTTTCTCGCGCAGCTCTATACACAGGCAGGTCAACCCCTAAAAGCGGAAAAGACTTATCAAAAGGTTCTTTCGACCGATCCGAAGAATCTGCCATCGATCATTTCCCTCGCGTCTCTTGCCATGAACAGCCGCCGATTTCCCGAAGCGGAGTCCTATTTCAGGCGTGCGTTGCGGATCGCACCTGGCGACGGTGCTTTGTATTCGGGACTGGGCGAATCCCTGCTGGGAGAGAATCAGCGCGACGCCGCCGAAAAAGCTTTTGAGACATCGCTTTCCATCACCCCCAACAACCCGATCGCCCTGCTGGAAGTCTCCAGATCCGAGATTCTGAAGGGACAGGGGCAGGAGGCCCTGAGCCATCTGACGCCCCTTCTGAAAACAGACCTGACCACTCCGCAAAAAGCGGAGGTTCAGTGGCTCTGGGGGCTGGCCAACGAACGAAGCGGCGACTCGGAGAAGGCAGAAACCTCCCTGGCAACCGCCGTTCGTCTGGCGCCACAAAACGCCGCATACCATGCGAGCCTGGGAGATTTCTGGTCGTCTGTCTCCCAATGGAAAAAGGCCGAATCCGAATATGAAAAAAGTTCCTCCCTGAACGCCCAGGACGACCTTTCAAGGCTCAAGCTGGCCTGGGTCCGGATCCAGGCCCAAAACCGGCTGGATCCTCCCCGCATCCAAGAACTCGTCCGGAAGGCGGCGGTATACCGGAAAAGCCATCCGCAAGACATGACCGCCCCCATTCTGGAGGCCCAGGGAGACCTTTTGCTGAAAAAACAGGACAAGGCGCTCCTGGTATACAACGACATTCTTGCCCGACAGCCGGATAATACCACCGCCCTTCTGGGTAAAAGCGGGGTCCTGTTCAACCAGGGGCATCCCCGTCAAGCCCAGGGAATCCTGCAGAGAATTCTCTCGGATCATCCGAACAACCTTCCGGCCAATCTGATGATGGCCCGGCTCGATGAGAAAGCGGGCAAGATCCAGGATGAATCCGAACACCTCGAAAAGATCCACCACCAGCATCCCGAATGGGTCCAGCCATCATTGGCCCTTGTGACGATTGATCTCACGCTCAAACGGTTCCGGGAGGCCAAATCCGTTTCCTCTTCCATTCTGGACTCCCATCCGGGCCTGCCTCAGGCCCTCTATCTAAAATCGCGGGCGGAGATGGGAATGGAGGATTACAGTGGAGCGATCCGGGATCTGGGACCGCTCGTCAAACGGTCGAAAAATCCGGGGCCACTCTTAACACTGATGAGCGTGGCGGCGATGAAAGAAGGAAATCTCCCTCTCGAAAAACAGTATCTGGACCAGGCCATCAAGGCTTCTCCGAACGATCCGGCCGTCCTGAACAACATGGCGTTTTATCTGGCCGATCACACGGAACATCTCGACTTGGCGCTCCGGTATGCCAAAAAAGCCGCTTCCCTGAACCAGCAACCCTTCATCCAGGACACGGTGGGATATGTCCTCTTCAGGATGGGGAATTACCGGGAAGCCCAGGGGTATTTCAAGACGGCGTGGGACGCGCATTTCCGGGATCCGGAGTTTCTCTACCACATGGGAATGAACGAATGGAAACTGGGGGAGAAGGAACAGGCCCGCAAGGTTCTGAGAAAAGCCGAAAGCTCCGGGAAATTGACCGTTGAGGAACAAACGGTTGTGCGAAAAACCCTGAACACGATCGCTTCGTAGATGAAGAAGTCCACCCTTTTCCAGACATTTTTTCCGGACAAAACGTCCTCATGTCGGATCGCCTTGGAAACGATACTGCCTGACGTGCGCCATTCTTTCATCCCGGTCAACCATCCTGAAAGCGGATCTCGCTTTTTTCGGAAAGAAGGTCAAATTGAGACGTGCTTGTCGTGCATGTTCTGATAACGATTCTTCCAACCCCTTGCCTGGCAGCTTGTATTCATTATTTTCCGGATTCAGAAAATCTCACAAAAATCGGGGAAACGCCTTCGGAATCGGTGTCCGGTTCCTCTCTTCCGTTGTGCCCACCTCGCCTTAGCCCCCACGATGCTATTCGATCGACGCTTCCGACTTTTTCTTTTATCAGGAAACGCAGGCACAGGGCCGCTTTCTGCTCCGAAAAGGCGGGTGTCGGATACCGTCATCGACCCCGAAAACCCTGATAGTTGGCACACGGATTGCTTTTGTAAAGTTACTTTGATGATGCGTAGGCGGGCCGCCTTTCGGCCCCGGATGATGATGGAGTTTGGGCACAATGGCTTTTTTCAGAAAACTGTATAGCCTGCTTTCCACCGGTCACCGGAAAAAGCTGGCGGCTCTGTCTCTTTTGGTGATTCTCTCCGGATTCATGGAAATCGGCGGCATCGCCTCGATCATGCCGTTCATGGGGATGGTGGTGAACCCCCGGATCGTGACCGAAAATCACACCCTCTCCCTTCTCTATCGCCACCTCTCTTTCTCCGGCCCCCGCCCCTTCCTGGTGTTTCTGGGATTTGTCGTTCTGGGGGTGCTGTTCCTCTCCAACCTCGTCTCGGCCCTCACCATCTGGAGCATCCTCCGGTTTTCCTTTTTGACCGGGAAAGACCTCTCCCGGATGATGTTCTCGGCGTACATGAACCATCCGTATGTTTTTTTCCTGGACCGGAACACCTCCGAGCTGATCCAGAACACCCTGTATGAGATCGGACGGATCGTCAACGGCGTCCTGATCCCGCTTCTCACCCTCGGGTCGCGTTCGGTCATCGCGCTGTCGATCCTCTCCCTTCTCGTCTGGGTCAATCCCTTGCTGGCGCTCCTTTCCGGGGGCGTCCTGGGAGGAGCTTATCTCGCCGTCTATCTTTTGGTGAAGAAGACGCTGGGAACGACGGGCCGCGAGATCTCGCGGGAAAACGCCCTCCGGACCCAGGTCGCCTACGAAGCTTTCGGCGCGGTCAAGGACATCAAGATCCTGGGGCGGGAGGAGGAGTTCTACCACCGGTTCTCCCGGCCCGTCGAGCGGTATTCCCTTTATCAGGCCAAAAGCCAGATGATCTCGCTTTTGCCCCGCTACGCCCTGGAAACCCTCGCGTTCGGCGGAATCATCCTGATCGTGATCATTCTTCTGAGCGGCGGCGGAAGCCTCGAAAAAACCATTCCCCTCATCTCCCTGTACGCCTTGGCGGGATACCGCCTGATGCCGGCCCTCCAGGCCATCTTCGGAAACCTCACCGCGCTCCGGTTCAACCGCTCCGCCGTCGACCGGGTCACCGAGGACCTGTCCGCGCTGAGAGCCGACCCCCGGACGTCGGGTCTCGTGGTTCCGCCTCCCGTGAACCGCCCCCTGTCTTTCTCCCGTTCCATCGATCTGGAAAACATCGTCTTTCATTACCCCAGCCGGGAGGAGGCGGTCCTGAAGGGCATCACCCTGTCCGTTCCGGCCAATACCTCGATCGGCATCGTCGGGGCGACCGGATCGGGAAAAACCACCTGTCTCGACATCCTCCTGGGTCTTCTGGTCCCCGCTTCCGGCCGCCTTCTGGTGGACGGAGTCCCGGTCACCCCGGAAAACCGGCGGGCGTGGCAGGCCAATATCGGCTATGTCCCCCAGCAGATCATGCTCCTGGACGACTCGGTCCTGAACAACATCGCCTTCGGGATCCCCGATGAAAAGATCGACAGGGAAAAAGCCGTCCGGGCCGCGAAGCTCGCCCATCTGCACGATTTCATCATGGAGGAGCTCCCTGACGGG
>DAHWKF010000134.1 GCA_027343785.1 Leptospirillum sp.
CCCCCCTTATGCAAAAATCTTTCCGGGTCGGGGATCTTTTTTAAAGATGAAGGAGAATTTTATTCCAGAAAGCAAAAATGGCGCCGATGGTTCTTCAGGGCCATATACTGTAAAACTTTCCTCTCCCGGAGCGTTTTTCTATCGCGCAAGGCTTGGTGTTTATATATTCTTCTTTTTGATACTTTGGCCCCTGAACCAACATTATGGTCCTCCATTTCTCGACAGGATTCCGGTTTCTCATACTTTCGGAAACCTTATATTGAAGATGGAGGTTTTTTTATGTTGTCTGATCTACTATGGGGGCATTTTTCTGAGAATGCTCGGGGCAGCCTACATCGGCGGGAATAAAATATGGAGCCCATCCTTAAAAGCCGGGGAAATATCTGACGAGGGACCTTTCAGATTCATGCGACACCCCGTCTACACCGGTTCTTTTTTGATCATCCTTTCCCTTGTCCCTCTATGCTCGCCTGTCGGAGGAGGATTTATACTCCTCTCCGCCGGAGGTTTCACACTGTACCTGGCCCACTATGAAGACATTCAAATCCGGTCCCTTTATCCAGCCTCACGGGAAACCCGGAAATCCGAAAGACGGTTCCTTCCCGATAAAGGATTCTACCAATTTCTTATTCTGGAAGGATTTTCAAGAGTTATTGAAAAATGGAAGGAAACGATGTCTTCCGAATTTTACAATCTGTCATTCGGTACAGGTTTCCTCGCATTTTCACTCACCTTGTCCACACGGTATTTCTGGTATGGATTTGTATTTTCACTTGTTTTCTTCCTCCTTTTCATCCTGATCGGAAAAACATATTCCCGAACACACCCTCATTAGGAGAGACGCTTTGCCTCATCTGCCCCTGATCACATTTGCATCGGACTTCGGGACAAAGGATCCCTATGTCGCAGCCGTGAAAGGAGTCTTTTTCTCCAGCCTTCCCGATGCAAGGATTATCGACGTCACCCATCATCTCCCCGCTTTTCAGCCCGAACTGGCCCTTCCCTTTCTTCTTGACTCCCTACCATGGTACCCGACATGGTCGTATCATCTTGTCGTGGTGGATCCGGGGGTTGGCTCGAACAGGAAAGGTCTTCTGCTGCAGACTTCTTTTGGGTGGGCAATCATGCCTGACAACGGACTGCCCGCTCTCATCCATCGCTGGCTGGGTCCTGTCAAATTCTTTTCCCTGCAAACGGATTCCTTCCCGCAGGCAAGCGATTCGCCGACATTCCAGGCCCGGGATTTTTTTGCACCGGCACTGCTCAGGCTGATGAAAGGAGAAAGGCCGGAAACATTTGCGGCGCCCATCTCTCTCGACGAACTGGAACAACCTTCATCGTCAAGGGAAGGAGAATACCGGATCTGGAATATTGACCGGTTCGGGAATATCCTCATCGGATTCAAGGTCACACTCCCACCTGTCAATGTGATCACGGCCTTTCGAAACCGAAAAATCCCTTACGTCAAAAAATATCAGGATGTTTTCCCCGGAAAGCTGGGGATTTTGGTCAACAGTTCCGGATGGATTGAAATTTTCTGCAGGGAAGGTTCGGCTGCCGACACGCTGGACTGCAAGGTCGGACAAAGCATTCCGATCCGGATTATTGGGGGAGATGGACGATTTCTGTAGTTCCTGATTGGGATGAACTTCAGGAAAATCAGCTGGACCCCCTATTTTTCCTTTCGGAGCTTGTAGGGGAAGTTATCGTAATAATAATCGGGGGGAACGCTTTGGAGGAGATCCGGTAACTGGAAGGTTTTAATAGGGTTCCATGGTCCACGGAGATCGTCTGAAGCAAACCAGTGGGAATGCCAGTACTGGAAATATTCTCCTTCCCGGTAATAAAGGGGACGATCCGATTGGAAAAACAGGTACAGATTTGTTCGGGGAAGAAGGGTCGGAACAGGTTGTGCGTCAAAATGAATGGGTGTAGGCGTTTCGTCGACCTGATCAGCCGGTGATGGCACCCCTCCGGTCTGGCATCCGGAAAACAGGAACAGGCAAAAAATGGCCGCCCCCCAAATCCGTGCAGTCAATAGACTATTGACTCTGTCCCGACGGAGACATAGAATTCGGTGCATGAACGATGCGCCCCCCAAATCTCTGAAAAAACCTGTTCTTCTTATCATTGGACTTCTTGTCGTTCTCCTTGCGGGTTTATATTACGTCTCTTCAGAACTACCCCATTTTCACGCCATGGGTCCCTGATTCGCCTTCCTCAACCACTTTCTGGCAATTTCGGCAAACCCCCTCGATTTCGATTCTATGCAACGTTCTCGCAAAACCCTCCTTCTCTATGATCATTTCAATTTCTTCCTCAAATGGACACGCGTCGATATCCCTTATTTCTCCGCACACCCTGCAAATCAGGTGATGGTGATGCCCTTTCGATCCGACAATATAAACATCATCACCATTTTCCCTATGGATTTTCTCAAGGATTCCGCGTTCGAGAAAAAGGTCGATCGCCCGGAACATTGTCGCCCTTCCGATAGAAGGGTCCATCTCGTTGGACTTCTTTTCAAAGTCAAGGGCTGAAAAACTTCCCGAAAAAGTTTCCAGGACACGCAACAGGGATAACCGCTGATCCGTCAGACGATACCCACTGTTATTCAGAACCGAAAGCATTTCATCAAACGTATACATGACAGTCCTTGAAAATAATCCCTTGTCTGCAAATGGTCATCGGGATCGGTCGTCGGTCAAAAATTCCTATCCGGAAATATAAAGAAACGAAAATGCCTTGAGAGGACTCTGGGGGTAAAGGACTTTTTGCAGGAAATCTCCCAGAAAATTAAATTCATTGACCACCTTAGGGTAGGCGGTAACGGAAGAAATCAGCATGGGATCGGTACAACCGTTAATATAGTCCCCGATACCAAAACCTTTTCGGGTATCAACCGGAACCGGAGAAAGCGTTTTGATAAACCGGTCAATATCCGAGTGGAAGAAATACCGCCTGAAAACATGGTCTTCCCAGTCGACCCATTTGACCTCTATCGCCTGAATATACCCGTTGCTCCTGCCAATGAAACGAACGATCACCTTTTTGTCCTGCTCCGGAATTCTGACAACCCGGTTGTGTTCACACCGGATGACAAACGGATGGGAGGAGTCAATCTCCATTGTATAAGGCAATTCGTATGGAAGTGTTTTTGGATTAAAAAAGTGATTGATAATCCTGACATTTATTCCGCTAGGACTCGCATCGGGCGTCAATCCGATATTTGACAGGGTCGTCTTCTTCTGCGTTGTGGTGCAGGCTGAAACAAAAAGTGAACAAAGGAGCAACCCCACAACCGAAGAAAACAATTTCCTTTTTTTTGCGTCCATCGACCCTCCAAATTGATAACCCGCCGCAATTACCCGTTGAATAACCGGGCAAATAAATCCCCGCCATCATCCTACGGGGATCGCTTCTGCCTTAAAGTGAAGGAATCATACCAAGAATTTACCCGATCATAAACAACCGGCACAACAATCAGGGTCAGCAGCATCGAAGACAATAATCCGCCAATGACTACCAGAGCCATCGGAACACGCAACGCTCCGCCGGCACCCCAGCCGAATGACATCGGCAACATCCCGGCGATCATCGCCAAAGTTGTCATCAATACCGGGCGAAACCTTATGGGACACGCCTCTATCAGGGCATCACGGCAGTCTTTGCCTTTTTTTCTGACCGTGTTGGTATAATCGACCAGAAGGATGGCGTTCTTGGCAACAAGACCAAACAGGATGATCAGCCCCATTGCGCTCATCAGGTTGAAGGAGCTTCCCGTGACTCTCAGTGCAATGATTGCTCCGACAACACTGACGGGAATCGAAACCATGATGACAAGGGGGGTAAGAAAATTTTCAAACTGGGATGCCAAAACCATATATACCGCCAGAATCGAAAAAAGAATGGCCATGGAAAACTGCCCGATCGCCTGTTTGAGGACATCGCCTGACCCTCCAAACCGATAAGTATATCCGGGAAGAAACAAAGGCCTGATATTTTTTTCAATCTGCCCGATCGCCTTTCCGAGAGACTGCTTTCCTGTCAAATTGGCATTGATTTCTACCGATGGCATCCGATCGTCCCTGATTCTCCGTTGGCCCTCCGTCCTGAATCCTATGTCTGCGACATCCCCCAAGGAGACGATGGTTCCTTTCGAAGATATCACCGGCAATGACTCCAAACCTGACAGATTCCCCAAGGCATGCGGGTCGATTCCCAGCAGAACTTTACGTATCCCTTCAGGTTCGGAAACGGTGGCGACATCCTCTTCGTTAAGCATCAGTCTCAGCGTATGGGCGAGGGAAAGAGGACTGACTGTCTGACTGATCTCCTTCTTCTGGGCCGGATGGATAACAAGGATTTTTTGCCGGCTCATTCCCTGAAAAGCGACATCCACCAGTCCAGGAACCTTTGCCACTTTTTCCGCTACCTGAGCCGCTATCGAGGCGAGCTTCTCCTGATCCAGTCCCATCAAAATCAGCTGCAAAGGGATCTCGGGGGTGTTTCCTCCCAGGAGGGAAACTCTGTCCACAGACGCCCGGTCCGCCCCATCCTTCGAAAATAAAACCCGAACCATTTCCATGGATTGGTCCTGGGAGACCGATCGCTCCCTGAGAGGTTGGAGCATGACATAAATGTACCCCTGATTCATGGGTGTTTCCGGGTTTCCTCCTATCTGGTAAAAGACAGACGCGACGCCCTTCATATGACGGATTTTGCTCGAAATCTCAAGAAATCGTTGGTCGGCATATGCCGGGGAGGAGGAGTTGCCTGCAGTCATCTTGACCAGATACACACCCTGGTCCGTCTCGGGTACCAGATCAATGCCAATACCGGGAACAAGAAAGGCGACTCCGGCAATGGATGCAACCGTCGCCAAGAGAACAGCCCTGGGGTGGGAAAGACTCCAGACCAGAACTTTCCGGTAACGTTCCCGCCCCCTTTCCAGCAGGGAAAACGCGGATTTTCCCGGAAGCTGTCGTTGTCCCGGAAGTTTGGACGCAAGCACAGGGGTCAGGGTCAGGGAAACCAGCATGGACATGAGAACGGCAAATGAAACTGTCAGGCCGAATTCATGAAAAAATTTCCCGAACACTCCCTTCATAAATGCTACCGGAATGAAAACGGCAACAATGGAGAATGTTGTTGCCAGAACAGCCAATCCGATTTCCCCCACACCTTCCCTGGCCGCGCGGCAAGAATCATGGCCCATCTCCCGATGACGCGAAATGTTTTCCAGAACAACGATCGCATCGTCCACCAGGATTCCGACCACCAGTGAAAGACCCAGCATTGTCAGGGTGTTCAGAGTGAAATGGGCGAGCTTCATGATGGCGAAAGTGGCAATGACCGAAGCCGGGATGGCAAGGGAAGCAATGATCGTGGAGGACCAGGAACCCAGAAAAAGAAAAATTACAAGAACGGTCAGGGCACCGCCCAGAAAAAGGGTTTCAAAAAGCTCCCTGTCGTTTCGGGCGACAAAACCGGATAAATCCATCCGCACGATCGGTCGGTTACCGATCCCGGCGGGCAATGTCAGTCCGTGAAGCAGTTTCCGAACCTTCTTCGAAACTTCAATACCGTTGGCGTCCGTTTTCTTATAGATCTTGAAACCAACCGCAGGCTTTCCCTCAAGACGGAGAATCGAGGAAGGGGATTCCGGAGACTCCTCTATGGAGGCGATGCGGGACAGTGGTAAACGGATCCCGTTTTCCAAGGGGATCGAGAGATTTTCAAGAGCTTTTGGCGTCAGTTTTTCCCCCCTGGTTTCCACCAGAAACTCCTGTCTCCCCTGAATAACCTTCCCCGTAGGAACCAGAAGGGAAGCCGCCTTGATCGATGAGATCAGAGATTCTATCGTTAACTTGTACCGGGAAAGGGAACGCGGGTTGATCCATATGTGCAGGACCTTCTCCGGGGGCCATATCGGTGTCACCGACGAGACACCCGGAAGAGCCCTGATCGGACTGACCATATGCGTCCTCAACCATAACCGGTCAAACGATCCACCGGAATCTCCCAAAGGGAACAGGATCCAGAGCAAAGGCATTTCTGTCGGTGTCACCCGCGAAATCACCGGCTGGGAAACATCTCCGGGAAAAAGGTGTCTCACCTGCTGAACCTTTTCCTCGACCAACGAAAGCATTCTTCCGGTTTTCGCAGAATCGGGGAAAATCAGCGTGACCGTTGCGGCTCCGGGGACACTGATCGAATGGATATGCTGAATCCCCGGCAATGTGGAAAGTGCGTTTTCCAGGGGGATCGTCAGCTTTTGTTCGATCACCCTGGAACCCGAGCCGGGCTCCTGAAATGTCACAGATATGATCGGAAAGGAAACCTTCGGAAAAAGATCTTCGCCGAGCCGGAAATAGGAGACCGCCCCGCTGATGACAAGCGCCAAAAGCATCATGCTGACAAAAACCGGACGTCTCAGCGCCAGATCAGAAAGAAACATGAATCAACACTCACCTCTGTTGTGCGGTGGTAGCCGAGTAAAGAAGGGTTTTCAAAACGGACTGAACGGGCGCATAATAATAGCAAAGCTTCGCTGCTAAACATACCCCGATGGGGGATAGGGAGAGGTCATTGCTGATGGGGAAGGTCAGGGTTCTTGTTATCGGTCCGTCGCTCTTTTTCCTGTTGCTGACGGCAGCTTCCTGCAACTGGTTCCTGAGCTTTCCCAAACAGGGCACCCGGGCTCCGATCAGCCACAATCCCGTACTGAAGATCGGGGAACGATACACCGATCTCTGTACAATGAACGTACCGGACCATCTGCACAGGGAAAGCATCAGCCACGCCGTTTTTCATCACCGACCGTTCCTGATCTTTTTCGGTGCCCCCGTCCACTGCACTCCTTGTGTCCATGAAGACAGGCTGATCAAGGGATTGATGGATCTCTACCATAATCGCATGGCTTTCATTCACATTGATGACTATGAAGATTCGGAACAGGCAACGGTTCACGATTGGCGAGTCCACGGCGAACCATGGGTCGCGCTCATCAATCGGGAAGGAACGATTGCCAGGGTCATTCCCGGCGACGCGAGCTACGACTCCCTTGACAGCATGATCAAAAAACTGATCAGGTAGATCTGTCCCGGCTCCCTCTCTCCTCTTCCCTGTTGATGTGACGGGTAAAGGCTATCCGATGACCAGGATTTCGCTTGGCCCGGATCACTTATCAAAGGAGTCGAGCCGGCCAAATTTTCTGCTGACGAATCCACAAAAGAGTGTCTTTCTTCGATTTCAGGATTCCATTCTCCTGAAGCTGCCAGATTTCCCGAAGGATTTCCCCCAGAAAAGGGGAAGGCAAAATCCCCTCTTTGGCAAGATCGTCCCCCGAAACCCAAAATAACGGCTCCCGTTTCGTTTCAGCAGTAGCAAAAAAAAGATCCCACCAATCCAATAACTCCCCTCCGGAAAGAATGGCCGCAAGAAAGACCTGTTGCGGCGACACTCCAACAAATGGCGCATTTCTGTTTTCCTTTTTTTTCCGGCAACTTCCCGTATCGGCCATGAGATCTTCTCCCTTCGAACCGAAAAGTGCGTTCATGACAGTCCGGGCCACCTTGACAGGAACACCCAACACATCGACAGCCTTCCGGCACTCTCCCCTGGGAAGACCGTAAAAAAGAGCCAACAGAAGCAAACATTCCGGCCAATATTTTCCCATTGAAGAAAAATATTTCCCGTGGCGCAAAAATCGATCCCAGGCAAAAACTCGCTTCCGGCGCAAGGATGAGGGATGAAGGGAAGGGAGCAGGTCCCCCCAGGGAGCCTCCTCCAGCCACCGCAGCGCAATGGATATTCTCGCCTCTTCCAGGACTGTATGGCGGACTTCCTCCCAGATGCGACTTTTTGACGCCTGTAACAGAAAACCTTTTTTCCGTGCTTCCAGCAACGCCTGGGAGACAGAAGGAGAAAGGCCGAACCCCAAACGCTCCTGGAACCTGAACATCCTGAACATCCTTGCGGGATCATCCCTGAATGACTCCGGATAAAGAATCCGCAACTGTTTATGAGCAAGGTCTTCTTTCCCCCCTGCGGGATCCAGGAGTTCCAGGCCGTTTCCCGGAGGGAATGGGAGAAGCAGTGCCATTGCATTGACCGTAAAATCCCTTCGGAACAGGTCTTCTCCAATGGAAGCGGGGAAAACAACAGGCATTCCCCCCGGGATCGGATACTGATCTCTCCTGCAGGACGCGATATCGACACGGATCGAAATGTTTCTATGGGGAAAATGGAGTCTGGATGTTCCGAAGGGGGATTCTGAAACAACCGGAACGCCCAATGATTCCGATATCTTCCTCCCCCACAAAATAGCGTCCCCTTCGACTGCAAGGTCGATTTCCGGCCGGGAAGGGCGTCCTAGCATGAGCATGTCCCGAACCCATCCCCCCACGATATAGGCCTTACCCTCCGGGGGAGGAACAAGCCGGTGAAGAAAAGACTTCCAAAAAGGGACACCCTCTAGAAAAACCCGCACGCGTCTGCTCCAAAAAGAATGAAGGGAGGTTGCATATTTCCGGAACCGAAGGACTTCAGGTAAAATGTTTCAAGAATCCAGGAGAATCCCAATGCCCCATGACACAAGCGATACGAACGATCATAGACGCCCGCTTATTGGTGAAGAGAGCCGGGAAATTTCATATCTCAACAGATCCAGGGACCTTCTGGAAAGGGGAGACGCCAGGGCCGCACTGGAGCTCCTCTCCGAGGGAACAGCCCGGTTTCCGGGCTCCTCCCTCCTGCTGGTACAAAAAGGGAAAGCCCTAGAATTGCTTCATGAGCACGAGCAGGCGGAAAACTGCTACTGGAAGTCGATGGAACCGCCTTATGCTCCTGTTCCTGAGTCATTTCTTGCCTTGTCGCAGCTCAAACATCTCACCGGCGAATCAGAAAAGCCTCTCCTGTTTCTGGAAGAGGGCCTGTCGCTCTTTCCGGAAAACAACGACCTCCTGAGGGAGACCGGAATCCATAACGGTCTCCATGGACAATGGTGGCTCGCATTTGCGCGTATCAGGAAGGCCTACAAGGACCAGCCGGATCATCCACAAAATGTGCTTGCATATGGTGCCATTATCGACCGGCTGGACATTCCCGATCTCATCCCCAGCCTCGTGGGCCTTTATGAAAAACTTCTGGAAAACCATCCGGAAGTGACCGAATATCAGATACTCTATGCGAGGGCACTGGAACGCAACAACCAGATCAGAAAAGCCATCAAGCATGTAAGGGCTCTTCTGAAAACCAACTCCAAAAATCCGGTTCTTTTGAAAGAAGTCGGCCGACTCCTCATGAACCTGAACGAGCATACCCGTTCGATTGACTCGCTGCGTCTGGCCATGGAGGCTGGAGAGGAAACGTCCGATATCCATTATTTCATCGCAATGGCTTACAAAATGAGCGGGAAACCCCTGGCGGGAATAGAGGCGATCAAAAGGGCGATCTCTCTCGAACCCGAGAATGCCGAATACCGGACCCTCCTGGGCCTTCTATACGTCGATCTGGGGGATCCGGACAAGGCCGGAATCGCCCTTCAGTCCGTCGACGATGCTTTCCCCTTCAAGGCATTGGGGGACCTCTATGTCCGGAAAAAATCTTTCAGCAAGGCGATTGCCGCCTATTCCAACGCTTTTGAAAAGGAACCCGACCCGTCCACAGGACTTCTCCTCGTGAAACTGCTTGCCGAGAAGAATGACTGGTTTCTGTTTTTCGAAACCCTTGCATGGATGGAAATTCTGTTTCCGGAAAAAATTGATAAAAAATATCTTGGCGGAAAGATCCTATCCCGCTGGAAGGACCACCAGGAATTCCCCCTGACCCCCGCGGAAGAGCTGGCGATCCGGGGTCTTTCCGCCTACTTCCAGGGGAAAAACGATTCGGCCTTTCCCTTGCTTGAACAGGCTGTCCTCGCCGATCCCCTCAGTGAAGTCCTTTACTGGATGCTGGGTCTTCTGGAGGAAACGAGAGGAAAAAAGGACGCCGCCCTTGAATGGTACGAAAGGATTCTTCCCAGCACAAGGGAGCCCGTCACCCTCTTCCACACCATGGCTCGGGTCCGGGTCCGGGGAGGAGACGGTTTTGTCACACTTGAGCAACTCATGGACACCTTTCTGTCCCATTATCCATCGCGGGGGGGTTTTTACAGGGTGCTGCATGAATGGGCGATCCGGACGGAAAACCGGCACAAGGCCCCGGAAATCCTGATGAAGGCGATGCAGGCCCACCCTGAAGACACCTCGCTTTATGCCCTTTTTCACCATTACCACCCCGATCTTTCCGGAATGGAAACAAGCGGAATCCTGGCCTAGGAGAGGGCGTCTCCCGCGGTCTGAAGAAGAACCCCCTCACGCAACCCCGCGTCCGAAACAACCAGCCCGGCCTGGGAAAATGACTGCATGACGGAAAGCAGAATCAGCGCCCCGGCAAAAATGATATCCTCCCTGCCCTTTTCCACACCCGGAATCCGGAGTCTTTCTCCCAATGTTTTCCGGGCAAGCTCGTCAAAAAGTTGTTGTACCATGCCTTTTGAAAGCCCTTTTCGATGAATCAGAGACGGATTGTAGACCTTCATCCCCAGGGCCATTGCCAGCAGTGTGGTCACGCTCCCTGCTGTTCCGACCGTCGTGATGCTTGAAGTCACATAAGGGAGGAGCTGGGCAATCACAGGACGAAGGCTTTCCGTGACAAACGCTTCGGCTTCCTTGATCTCGCTTGCCAAAGGCGGGTCTTCTTTCAGAAAGCCTTCTGTCAGGGTCACGACACCCACCTCGACAGAAAATGCCTTCAGGGGCTCTTGCCGGGACTCTCCGAAAATCAGCTCTGTCGATCCGCCGCCGATATCCAGGACAAGATAAGGCGGCGTCAGTCCTTCCATGTCCTGGAGAGCCCCAAGATAGGTCAGGCGGGCCTCGGTTTCACCGTCAATCACCTCCAGACGGACCCCCGTTCTTTCCAGAACTTCCCTGACAACCTCTTCCTGATTACTGGATTGCCGGATGGCACTCGTACCGACAATCCTGATTCTTTCAGGAGAGTACGAACGTCCCCGTTCCAGAAAGTCGCAAAGCACGCGTATTGTTCTCTCCAGCGGACCCGCCTGTATCCTTCCGGTACGCCTGACCCCTTCCCCGAGTCGGGTGATCCGTCCTTCCGTAAAAAGAATCTCCGTAATCCTCTGCCCTGAAGCCCGTGCAATCATCATCCTGACGGAGTTGGTCCCGACATCAATCACGCACACTTTTCTTGAATCCAATGCTTCCCCAATCCCTGGTTGACCGTTCCGTATTCTTGGGACTCTCCCGCCCGGCCCCGGACTTCATCTGCCACTGGAACACCTCCCCAAGCAACAGGTCCAGCTCGACCAGATCCGGTTCATCAAAATGCCTTTGCTGCCTTTTAGCATACAGGAATTCGCCCAGCTCCCGATAGGCTTTGCGGAGCCTGTTCTCGTTCTGGAATCGGTTCAAGATTTCTTTCAACGCGTCGTCCAGACGAAAGGCCCATTTCAGGAATCCGATTCCTGCAGGAAGGGTCCGGGACCACCCTTTTTGAACATTTGAGAGCAGGTTTTCTTTCTGACCGGACTCATTGTCCATCGCGCTCACCTGATCATGAGCCAATCTTCCACCCCCGGATACCTGTTCTGGATAAAGTTCATCAGTGTCGTCCATTCCCATGTATGCTCTGCCGGATTTCCGGGGACCAGACCGATGAAATCGGAAGCCAGTTTCCTCGCCACCAGCAACGTTTCGGCATCTCTCACCAGGTTGGCGACGCGAAATGCCGGCAGTCCTGATTGCCGTGTTCCGATGAATTCACCCGGACCCCTGATTTTCAGATCCTCCTCGGCCACGACAAAACCATCGTCCGTCTGTTCCAGTATGGCAAGCCGCTCCAGGGCTTCAGAAGAAGCCTGACGACCCGGAACCAGAAAACACATCCCCGGCAAACTGCCGCGGCCGACCCGCCCCCTGAGCTGATGAAGTTGGGCCAGGCCAAATCTTTCCGCGTTTTCGACGACCATCACGGTGGCTCCGGGGATATCGACCCCAACCTCAACGACGGTCGTCGAAACCAGAAGTCTCGTTCTCCCGGATCGGAAGGACTCCATTGTGGACTCCTTTTCCTCCCAGGTCATCTTCCCCGTCAACAGTCTTATCTCCGCGGAGGGCCATTTGGCAGACAACACTCCATGCATGGAAGTCGCGTCTTTCAGGTCCTCCTTTTCCGATTCCTCGATCAAGGGGTAGACCACAAAAACCTGCTCCCCCCTTTCCAGGACTGGACCTATCCGCTTATCCCAAAATGTTTCTTCTTCCCCGCCCGAAATGATTTCCGTCCGGACCGGCGGCCGGCCCGCCGGACGCTCGTCCAGGAGCGAAATGTCCAGATCCCCGAAATAGGACAATGCGAGGGAACGGGGTATGGGCGTCGCCGTCATGACCAGAACGTCCGGATTGTCGCCTTTGTTGATCAGGGTTTTCCTTTGCTCCACACCGAATTTGTGCTGTTCATCGACAACGATATATCCGAGAGACGAAAAGGACAAGGCGTCCTGGATCAAGGCGTGTGTCCCTACCACAAGATGAATTTTCCCTTGATGGACCGCTTCCATCAGATCGCGTTTTTCCGTTTTTCGGACGGACTGGGTCAAAAGCGCCAGACTGACGCCATGGGGTTCCAGCAAGCCTTTCAACGTTATGAAGTGCTGCTTGGCCAATATCTCCGTCGGTGCCATGAACGCCGACTGCAATCCGGAGGAGGCCGACAAAAAGACTCCCCACGCGGCAACCAGGGTCTTGCCGGACCCCACGTCCCCCAGGAGGAGGCGGTTCATGGGAACCGGTCGGGCGAAATCCGATTCAATCTCACCCATGGCACGCCTCTGGGCTTTTGTCAGCTGGAACGGAAGCCCCCTTTCAAATCGGGACATTCCGTCCGGAGGGAGGGTCCGGGCATGCACACGGGGAATCGACTGGATTTCCCTTTTTTTATAACCCATGAGAAATTCGAGGAAAAAAAGCTCTTCAAAAACAAATCGTTTTCGGGGGGGATATTCCGGCATCAGCAGGAGGTCGGTATCGGCTCCTTTTGGGAGGTTTTTGGGGAAATGCATCTCGACCAGAGCCGGGAACCATCCCATGATCTGGCAAGAAGCAAGAATGGCGGAAGGAATCGGGTCGAATGTGTTTCCCCACAAGGACGCCAGAATCGTGCCGATGATCTTACGGAAAAAAGAAGAAGAAAGTCCCTGTTCTTCATGATAGACGGGAACGATACGGTTGACATGAAAACTTTTCTGCCCTTTCTTTTCCGATTCCATTTTTTCAACAACCGGAGACCGGACAGTCAGCAGACCGTCATATGGCGAAACTTCGGGTTTGCCAAAAAAGAACGCCACAGTCTCCGGAGGCAAGGTTTTCAACAGATACTCCTGCCCGAACCAGACCGCGCGTACCATACCCGAGTCATCCTCAAGGTCCGCCTCGACAAGAGGAACGCGAAGATTCCGGATGTTTTTCTTCCGGATCTGCCGGATCCTTGCGACAAACCCCGCCGGAACGCCCGGGACAAGTTGCCTTATCGATTGTACAGCCCGCCTGTCTTCATATCGAAACGGAAAGAAATAGAGGAGATCGAGAACGGTCCTGAATCCGATTCGGGCAAGTTTTTCTCCCCTCTTCACCCCGATATCCGGAACAACATTCAAAGGGGACACGAGGGAAAGATCCAGCTTATCCATCTCCTGGCAATCTCCATTCAAGACAGTTCGTCGAGATGATGACAGAACGTTCTAGGCCCGACATTTTTTGCATCCTGACCCGCCAACCGATTGATTTTGGATCAGATTCCCTTTAGAATTCATCTGTTTTTGAATTTTTAAAAGGGGGAAAGCACAGTGGCAGATTCATGCGCAGTTTGCGGCAAGACAAAAGTGGTTGGCAACCAGATCAGCCATTCTCACAGGGTTTCCAAAAGAATTTTCAAGCCCAACCTCCAGAATGTTCGCGCCCAGATCAACGGTCAGGCGAAACGTATCCGCGTCTGCACCCGGTGTATCAGGTCCGGAAGCATTCAGAAGGCTCTTTGACCCGCGTTTTTATTGCGAGGGAACCTGGAACTATTTTCCCGGTTTTCTCGCAATCACCTCCACCTCCACCCTGGCACCCTTCGGAAGAGACTTGACGCCAACCGTCGATCGGGCAGGATATGGAGCCGTAACGATCTTACCATATATCTCATTGACTACCTGGAAATCCCCCATATCTGCCAGATAAATCGTCACCTTCAGGCAATTTTCCCACCCCAGGCCCGATTCTCGGAGAATATGACGGATATTGGACAGGATTTGGGCCGTTTCTTCCCCTACTCCGCCGGAAACCATCTCACCGGAGAGCGGATCGAGTCCGATTTGTCCGGAAATGAAAAACCAGCCGTCGGATTCCCGGAAGACCGAGTAGGGGCCGACAGGAAGAGGAATTTTGTCCGAAACGGAATCACGCTTCAAACGTGCCTCCCAAAAAAGCGCCGATAACGGCATAGGCGAACGTAGACACCCGCGGGTCTCCGTTCAGACGGCACACATTACAGGAAGGCTGTCGCCTGTTCCACCATCCGATTAGAAACCCGAACCCGCCGCCGAAGAGCCCTCCCCAAAACAGGGACTGAAGATGGAAATGCATCTTGATCCTCCTGATAACCTCCGAATTGAAGCTTGCACGAACACCGGCCCGATTGTACCATTGAAAAAAGAGGAATTTGCAACCCGGTCCCTATTTTCCCCCAAGGAGAAGATTCAATGGCCAAGATTTCTGTTGTTTACGCAGACTGGTGCCCGTCATGCCCTGGAACAAAGTCGTTCTGGAAGAACCTCAGAAACGATATCCCCTTCCAGTATGAAGAGATCAATATCGATTCCGAAAAAGGCAAGGAAATAGCCGAAAGGCTCTCCATACAGTCCGTTCCCACAACCCTTGTGAACGGCCGGGTCTACTTCGTCGGGAAGCCGGAAAAATCCAGAGCGATCCAGGTCCTGAAATCACTGGGATAAGTCGTATTCATCAAAACCTCTTTCTCCCGGGACCCGTTTTATTTGGTCGGGTCCGGCCAGCCTGTCCTTCCCAGGGACGAGACATACTGGGCCAGTTCATGCAGCTGCTCCGGTTTCAGATAAGAGAACTTGGGCATGGGAGAATCCTTGAAATGTTTTGAGGAGTCCACAAACTGGACCTCCAGCCAGTGTTCCGAGTGGCCCACTAGACCCTCTTCCGACAGGTCGGGTCCGATGTTCCCTCCTTTGCCCATGACCGTGTGGCACCCCAGACAACCGGACTGCTCGAACAGGACCTTGCCTTTCAGCACAGACCCCTGATCCAGGACAACCATTTTCTTGTATCCGGCTTCGGCCGCCACCGACAGTCCCACCATGGCTCCCAGTACAAACAATGTCGTCAGAACCGCAAGAGGCCTTTTGAAAGGCGACCGCTCCGGTTTTTTGTCGACAAAAGGGAGAAGGATCAGGACGATTCCGATGAGCGCCGGAAGTCCGAGCACCCCCAGAATTTCCGGGCGAATCATCTTCAAGAGTTCGAAAATCCAGTCGAAATACCACGCCGGAGTCGGATTGTAGGATGAATTGGCCGGATTGGCCAAAGCCTCAAGTCCCGGAGGAAAAACGACCGCCAGTCCCGCAATGATGACAAAGACGGCCAACATGCCCAGCGCATCCATCAGGACCTGCCGGGGGTAAAAGAACTCTTTTTGCGCCTCAAGCGTGGGAGGAGATCCCCGAAAAGGGCCGGCTGGACCCACCCTCCGGAAAATGACCAGGTGAAAAGCGACAAAAAGGATGAACAGGGAGGGCAACACCATCGTATGGATGGTGAAAAAATGGGACAGTGTCAGGGCTCCCAGCCCGGTTCCTCCACGGATGACGCTTTTGAGCAAAGGGCCGATCACTGGAATGAGCCCGATCATATTGGTACCGACAATCGTTCCCCAATAAGCCCGTTCATCCCATGGAAGCAGGTACCCGGTGAAGGCTGCGGTCATCGTCAGTCCCAGGAGAACAATGCCGACCAGCCACATGATTTCACGCGGCCTTTTGTAGGCCCCCCACAAGAATACCTGGAGCAGATGGACACCGACCAGAATGACCATCATGGAAGCTCCCCAGTCATGAAGCCCCCGGATCAGACGCCCCACATCCAGGTTGTTGTACCTCAGATGGTCTATATAGTTGACGCTGTCCCAGGCGTGATCCGGCGTTCCACCATAGTAAAAGGCCAGCATGACGCCGGTCACAAACTGCAAGATCAGGGCAAAAAAGACCATGCTTCCAAAAACATAAGCCCAACGGGCGCCCCCAGGCATCGGCTCATCCAAAAGGAAACTCAATAGGGCCCGGATGCGGATCCGTTCGTCGAGATATCGCATCAGCCGGCTGTCTTCAACTGTTTTTTTCATACTGGATCCTCTCCGGATGGGCGGATTATGCGAGACGGATTTTTTGGGGCACCCCCACCTGAAATTCTTCATACAGGACGTGAATCGATCCGCCTTTTCCAAGCCTGACGGGCAACGTGTCCATCGGTCGGGGAGCGGGTCCGCCAATCCTTTCACCGTTCAGTTTGTAAATCGAGTGATGGCAAGGGCAAATGAAAAGTTTCTGATCGGCAAACCATTGGGGAGAACAGCCCAGATGTGGGCAAACCGGCGAAAAAACCGTCAAAAACGGGGAGGAATATTTTTTTTCCAGGGAAGAGTCCAGGTTCAGTTTCAGATCTTCCGGTTCGGAAGCGGGGTCAGATGAACCCGTATGCCGGATCAGCCATACGGTCCGCACAACGGGAACACGCATCCAGCCACTGACCGAAACGGCATTGAATGTGTGTGCGACCGGCTCGTCGACAGGTAGCTTGTCCAGTGTCACAGGAAGGGTGACCCAATGTTCGGAAAGTTTTGTTTTCGCTGCTGCGAGCACATAACCTCCGATAGGGACGACCAGGCTGATACCGATCATCGTTGCCACGAGGGCTGTACTCCTGGCCATAAAATCCCGGCGGGAGAGGGCTTCCGACTCCCCCAAAAGGCGGATATCCTGCGGTTTCAGCGTCATCAGGGAACCGACTTCGATCCGGAAGTCCGGAGGATAAAACCAGAGGGGTACTTCTTCGAAGTGGGATATGTCAAAAACCGGGAAGTCCGCAAGCGAACCGGATGGGGTCAACCGGATGGAGTGCGGGGTGATATCCACAACCTGGGTCAGGGGAACCCTTTTGAGACCGGAAAGATCCCGCACAACAATTTCCGTTATCTTCTTCTCGGTCTCGAGGAAAATCAGCTTTTCCAGGGAACCGACTTCCTGACCGGAAGCATTCACGATCGGAACGCCCATTCTGAAAACAATTTCCTGTGGCATCCTGACTCCCTTGGGCTGGATGTGAGTGGACTTGGATTTCCCTGTTGCGCCGGGTTTTAAACTGGAAGAACCATCCCCAGGGCGTGATAGCCCATATCCGCATGGATCAGCTCTCCGGTCACCGAACGGAATTTGTCGGAAAGGAGACAGACCGCGACATCGGCCACCTCTTCGGTTGTCAGGGGTTTTTTGATCGGAGCCTGTTCGGATACAGTCTTCTGCATATCCATAAAACCCTTGATGGCACGGCCGGAGGCCGTCTTGACAGGACCTGCCGAAAGGGCGTTCACGCGAATCAAACGGGAACCCAGATCGAAGGCCAGGTAACGCACCGCGGCTTCCAGCGAAGCTTTTGCAGCCCCCATGACATTGTAGTGGGGAACCACCCGTTCAGACCCCAGATAAGTCATCGCCACAACGGATCCACCGTCGTTCATCAACGAGTAAAAAGACCGGCAAAGAAGGACAAGGGAATACGCGCTGACTTCGTGCGCAAGGAGATAGCCCTCCCGGGTCGTGTCCAGAAAAGCTCCGTCCAGCTCCTCCCGTTTGGCAAAAGCGATGCTGTGGATCAGACCATCAAGCCGGGCTCCACCTGATCCGAGTGTGTTCACTGCGTCCCCGACGGAACGGTCGTCCCTGACGTCCAGAGGGACGAGAACAGGCTTTTCATTTATCGATAATTCCTCAAGGAGTTTTTCGAGATTTGCCCGTTGCGTCTCCCCCTGGTAGGAAAAAACCGCCGTGCCGCCTTCCCGGAAAACGGACTCCGCCACCGACCATGCAATCGACCAGCGGTTGGCCACCCCCGTCACCAGAAAACGTTTTCCTTCAAGAAGTCCCATTACCCCCCCTTTCTTTCAATCAAACGATCCAATGGTTGTTTCTTTCATTTTTTCCGATGACAGGCCGTGGAAAGGCTTCTGAAGCCACCTTTTCATTATACTCAATCGCGAATATATTTCATTTCGAGGGAACAGGGGGCAATGGTAGCGGTTTTTGTGGAGCGGGGGGGACAGGAGGAAGTATGTTGTCCTGTGTCCAGCGGATCAGCCTGACCCGGCTCCTTCTTTCCAGAGGATTGTCGGTCACGAGCAGAAAATCTGCGGTTTTCGGAATTCCCAGCAAAAAGACAGGGCGTCCGTCAAACCGGATTTCCCGGAAAAAATGCTGGTTCGGTATGGACCACAAACCCACCATCCGGCTTTCGGGAAAGGAAATCGCCAACACGCCGTCTCCGCCCACGCGCGCCATCATGCCGGATTTTTTTCTGAGGCGGAAGATTCGCCTGAAATCGCCCTTGATCTCGTCTCCTTCGTAAATTCCGTCCCGACACAGGAGAATCAGATCCGTCTTCCCGGAATCGGTTTCTGAAAACACCTGCCGGGGATGGTCACAATCACCGAGATCCACCTCTCCGGTCTTCCGGAAATCCGGGAGGGAGACGGTCGCAAGCCGTTCTTTCCGGTACATGGGAAAATACAGTCGTTTTCTTTTCCTGTCGAGCGTTACGTTCTTGACCCGATCTCCCAGGGCCATCCAGTCGAGCGGTGTTTCCTCGTGGCTGTCCAGACGATACAACAGATGAACGGCCCCGGCCAGCACATAATGACCAAGGCCCGGCGCTCCTCCGGACCAGGAAGGGTTCAGGCCGGTCCGAACCGCAAGCGGCGGACCATATCGTCCGACTGGTATGACGTAATAATCCCTCGAATCCCCCTGGGACACGATCAGGTTTCGGGTTTCAGGGTCGAAGGAGGCAAATTCGGGACGTCGAAGATAGGCGTCGATTTTCAGGTCTTTCCCGGTCGTTTGATCGATGTGAAGGACCTGTTGGTCGTGAAAAAGCGTCAGGAAAATCCAATGGTCTTTCGTATCGAGGCCGGCGCGGATTTTCTGGAAGGCGAAATCCCGGGTAAAAATAACATGCAGATGGCCGTTTTCGGTTTCCTTCGCGGAAAGCGAAACAGGATTTTTTTTTGTCACAGGAGAAATGGTTGAAGCCTCGGCGTGAACAGTTGTCGTTTCCAGGAACAGGACGAATAAAGACAGGATAAGAATTTTCATCACAACCAACGATTCGCCTAAAGGACACCCAGGGAAAGCTCCCGGCCGTCTGCCGGTAGAGGATGCCATTTTGTCCTGATGGGAAGGTGGCTTTCAAGAAGCGTTGGCACCAGCTCGGAGACAAACTCCCAGACATATTCGTCAATGAGAAGGAACTCTCCCGTTTCAGTCGCCCCCCGGATAGAAGCATGTAACCACAAGAAACCCTTTTCCCAGAACGGGACGAGCTCGAGGGTTTCTCGCCCCTTGGGACGGACGCGCTCCAGAAACGTCACGATCTTCTGGACCAGAGAAAGCGAGACCGCCATCGGAAGGAGGTAGGACCACGGAACGATTGACAGGGATACATCTTCCACCCCCTTCGTTTCCGTGAAAAGCGTCCTTGAAATTTCCTGAAGTTTTTCCTGAAAACCGACATCGTCAGGGAAGCGTTCTATTCGCTCGCGCACACTCCCGTTCTCGGGGGAGATCCGGGAGTAAAAGGCTCCAACAAGGGCTATCGGAAACAGGGAGATCTCCCCTTTCTCTCCATTGACGGGCAGGAAATCTGCCAGTACCGGGTGTCGTTCATCCGGTATGGACTCTCTGGAGAACATCCAGGGATCCGGTGGAGAGAGGTAAGCGGGAAACGCTTCTCCCGGAGAAGGTGGAAACATGGCCTCCAGAAACGCCCGTCGCTCTTCGAATGAAAACAGGTACAGGTCAGGTATTTCTGCCCATTCCGGATGGAGATGGACGCGCAGGCCTAAATCTCCGGATGATACGAACAACTCTCCGACCATCCGTTCAACCTGGCGGAGGGTCTCTTCATCAAGAGGGTCGCTTGGACCGACCATTCCGTCAGCCAGCAACCCAAATCCGTAGAGGTAATTCTCTTCGGGAGCACCGGGAACGATCAGGGGATTTTCGACCTCCGCCTCTTCCGAATACGCTTCCAGGAATCGCCTGATATAAAGGGACCATTCGGGTGTCATGGAAGGTATGCGCGAAAGGAGTGAAAGGGCATCCTCTTCAAATATTTCTATCAGACTCTCTGTCACGGCATGATCCGTCTCTTCTTCGGAAAGCACATCCTCGGGAGGACCTTTCCGAATGATATGATCGAGCCTTGCTGCCGCTGATTCGGAGTCATCCATTTCAGAATAGGGGGGGTTCTCTTCTTTATCCATGCATCATCCCTTCGGTCCTTGGCAGGACCTGATATTCATCATGCCGATGTATGGAAAGTTTCCGTCAAACGTCCTCCCCAAAACGAACGACATACTACGCTGTTTTAGTTTTGCCTTCAAGAAACGGAATTTCCGTGGTTCAGATTGAGCCTTCCCCGGAAGAAGGCCTTTTCCAGCTGAAGAGGGGCAAGCTGAAATCCTGCCCGGGCGGGTCCCATCCCGGATCATCCGGGATAGACCGAAACAGTTTCTGCCGGTTCCAGAACTGGAGGATATCGAATGCCCTTTCCACTACGGGTTCAGGAACGCCTGCCAGACGGGCGACATCTATGCCGTATGAACGGCTGGAATGGCCGGAAGCAATCCTGTGATGAAAAACAATATTGTTATCCCGGACGGTGACGGACACATACAGGTTGCGGACACGGGTCCTCTTTCCGGCCAACTGGTGAAGTTCATGGTAATGGGTCGCAAAAAGCGTCCGACAACGCACCCGGTCGTGCAGGTACTCTGAGATCGACCACGCCAGCGCCATGCCGTCGAACGTCGACGTTCCGCGCCCCACTTCGTCCAAGAGGACAAGACTGCTGGAAGAAGCTTCATTCAGAATTCTGGCCATCTCGTTCATCTCCACCATAAAGGTGGATTCCCCTTCCAGGATATGATCGCTGGCACCCACACGGGTCAGGATGCGATCCACCAGGGGGATTCTGGCTTCGTCAGCCGGAACGGGAGCCCCGGCCTGGGCCATGATCTGAATCAGGGCCACCTGGCGCATGTACGTGGATTTACCCGCCATGTTGGGACCTGTCAAGATAATGAAATCCCCTTCATCCATCTCGATGTCATTTGGAACGAAACTTGTGGGCGGAAGGCGTCTTTCCAGCACTGGATGGCGGGCATTACGGATCACAAGAGGACCATCCTTGCTGATTTCCGGAAGAATATACCCGAAGGTCTTTCCGGTATGGTAGAAAGACTGGAGAACGTCGACTGTCCCCACGAAACGCGAAAGGGTCTGAATTTTGTCGGCCTGTTCCAGGATGTGTAGCCGAAGGGCATCCAATAGCTCACCTTCCCGCAATAAGACAGCCTGTCGGGCCTGTGTAATCCTGTCTTCAAAGCTGATCAGATCGGGTATTGTAAAACGTTCGACGTTGGTCAGAATCTGTTTTCTGAAATAATCCGGCGGAACATTTTTGACCTGACCTTTGGAAACTTCAATGAAATAGCCGGTCACCTGATTGTAACGGACACGAAGGTTATCGATTCCGGTCCGCTGTTTCTCCCGGACCTCCAGGGCCATGAGATCCTGGTCTCCTTCCCGCTCGATCTTCCTTAATCGCTGAAGTTCGGAATCATAACCTTCCGAGATGATCGGACCTTCCCCCACGATGTTGGCAGGATCATCGACCAGGGCTTCCGACAACCGATCCTTGAGTTCAAGAAGTCCCTTCAGCAGACCTTCGGAAAAAAACTCCGGAAGCAGTTCATGCCATTCTTCCCTGGCAGCCATTTCCAGAGCCCACCCCAATCCGTCCCTGATCCCGGCAACATCACGGGGACTCCGCCCTTTCAGCCCCACTCTTCCCAACATCCGTTCCAGATCGCCCACATTCTTGAGGGTTGAAGTCGTCTCATCATAAAATCTTGGATGGGAAGAGAAATATTTCTGAACGCGATGACGGAGGGCGATCCGCTTCCCCGAAGCGTCAGGTGACAGAATCCACCTTCTGAGCGTGCGGGAACCCATGGGTGTCCGGGCGTGATCAAGAACCTCCAGAAGGCTTCCGGGCTTCTTTCTTTCCTCTTGCGAAGGAAAGAGGTCGAGATGCCGAAGGGTGGCCCGGTCGAGAACGAGATCGTCCGCCCCATGTTCGATCACAACACCTGTCAGATGGGGAAGAACCGACTTCTGGTGCCAGGCGACAAATCCCACCAGAATGGAAAGGGAACGGAGGGAGACCCCGGAAAGATCGGGCATCCGGAACCCCGCAGGAAGCGCTTCCCTCCAGCCGGCCATCATCTCGGGAGCCACCATCGTCACATTCCAGTGTTCAAAATGGATCTTCAAAGACGGATCGGACAGAAGGACCTCTTCCGGATTCTTGCGGCTGATCCAGTCCAATAGCCTGTCCAGTCCGGAAGACGTAATCTCCGGATCGTATACCGTCAACATCCCGTCCGTCAGATCAAGGCAGGCACCTGCCCAACTTTCACCGTCCTGGGCGACAGCAATTCCGTTTTTCATATTTCCGCCGGATAGGGCCGGATCTTCTATCAGGGTCGAGCGGGTCACAACGCGGACTATCTGTCGGGGAAACAGTCCTTCCGTGTCAGCCTGCTGCGCCATCTGTTCGGCGATGGCCACGGAATATCCTTCATAAACCAGGCGTGGAAGATAGAGTTCCAGGGAACGGGCAGGAATTCCACACATGGGGAGAGGGTTTGGCCGGTTACGGTCCCGGGTTGTCAGTGTGAGTCCAAGGACGCGGGATGCCGTTTCGGCCTGTTCCCCGAAAAGTTCATAAAAGTCGCCCAGTCGAAACAGCAGAAGGGCCCCGGCAACTTCCGTCCTCAACTTCAGGTATTGCCGGAACAGGGGTGTTTCCGGATACGTTCCTCCAGCTTCAGGCTTTTCAACCATGGTGATCGGATTCCGATGGTGGAGGGAGAGAAGGTTTTCTCAACCGGCCGATGCGTTCCCGGGTTTTTTTCAGAAGAGTCGACAGAATGCTCAGGACGATTCCCAACAGGATGGAAAGAATCACGACCATCCCCACAGGAACGGGGGGAGATCCGGTCAGGAACGGGAAACGCAGAATAACCGTCTGCTGGTCGTTGTCCAGAAGAAACAGAAGCCCTGCCACCACAACCACTATCCAGAAAAAAGCTCTCATCGGCCCTCCGTCTGGGATTCGGCACCGAGCCCCATCCACCCCATGACTGTTTTCAGGTCCTCCCAGACCTCTTTTTTGGCGGAAGGATTCCTCAAAAGATAAGCAGGATGGTAGGTCGGCAACACCCGAAGACCCGGATAATCGGGGAGAAGAAACATCTGCCCCCTGAGCCGGGTGATCCCTTCCGCCCGCCCCAGGACCACCTGGGAGGCCGTTTGCCCGAGCAGAATCATAAAACGTGGCTGAAGAATGCGAATTTGACTGTCCAGAAAATGGAAACAGGCAGTTCTTTCCTCCGGTGTAGGAACACGATTTCCGGGAGGACGGCACTTGACTGTGTTCGCGATATAGACCGTGTCCCGGGAAAGCCCCATGGCCTGAATCATTTTTGTCAAAAGTTCCCCGGCCCTTCCCACAAAAGGTCTTCCGGTCCTGTCTTCGTCCGCTCCCGGTCCTTCACCCACAAACATCAATCCCGATTGTTCGCTGCCCTCCCCAAAAACGACGTGATTGCGCGTCTTGGACAAAGGACACGCCATACATGCCATTGCCTGTTCTTTCAGGGCGAGAATGGATGCCGGATCCAACGTCCGGTCCACCTGCTCCAGCCGTCGGTCTGTCTTCCGATCCTCCGCAGGCGCTGTTCCTCCTTCGGATGACGGCGGGAAACAATCCAGTGAGGGGACATGCCGGGACAGGTATCGCAGATATGCGGCGACATCTTCAGGGTCTGAATGCATCAGGCTCCCCTGACTCCTTTTTCTGTCGGGTATTCATTTCTGACTCGCTCATCGGGGATGTCCTGAGTCACCGTCATCCTTCCAGCGGTTCGAAAAGAAGGGAGTCCTCCCCCTGGTTTTGGGGTTCCGCAGACCAAAGCTCCGTCATCGCAACCGGCACAAGATCCGCCAGTTCATGCGCCAAAAGGCCAGCCCTGACACCTTTTTTCCAAGCGATTTCTCCGGCCAGTCCGTGGACATAAACACCCGCCAAAGCTGCGTTGAATGGTTCGAGGCCTTGTCCCAGAAAACTTGCAATGACACCGGTCAGGACATCTCCCATCCCCGCCGTTGCCATATTCGGAGCTCCGGTCGGATTGACAGCGCATTGGCCCTCGGGAGAGGCAATGATCGTCCGCCACCCCTTAAGGACAACGACGGCTCCGGTCAATCGGGCCGTTTCACCGGCTATCCGGCGGGAATTGGCGAGAATATCTTTGACGGGAACGTCCAGCAAGCGGGAGATCTCCCCCGGATGAGGGGTCAAAACGAGAGGCCTTCCGTTTTTTCTTTTCAGGCTCCCCGCCTGTGAACGGAACATGTCAAAAATTCCCGCGTCCCCCACCACCGATCCTTCAAAAGCATCCAGAACCGCCCTGACATCGGAAGGATTGACTCTTTCCGGGTCCCATCCCGGACCCATGGCCAGGACATCTACCTTTCCGAACAGGGTGGCCGCAGGGGAATCCCCCGTCACGATCATGATTTCCGGATTGCGGGGTATCAGTTCCGCCTCCCCTCCGCGCCAGTGGACAGTTGTCAGTCCGGCGCCTGCCCGCAACGCTCCCAGGGCAGCGAGCTCCGGAGCCCCTCTTTTCCCGGGGTCGCCTCCCCATATCCCGACATGGCCGACATTCCCCTTGTGAAAATAGGGCTCTCTCACCGGAAGATACCGGGAAGCATCGGCAAAACCCAGAATGATGTCACGAACCGGATCCGGAAAGTCCGGGATCCCGATCGGGGAGACGACGACTTTTCCCGCATATCGAGTGCCCGGGTCCAGGAAAAGTCCCCATTTGGGGAACGCCATGGTCACAGTCACAGAAGCTTTCATCGCTTCCGGGTCAACCTTTCCTGTCTCTCCGTCGACACCTGAAGGGATATCCACCGAGACGACTATTTTGCCCATCCGGTTGATCCGTTCGAACGAGTCCGACAAATCCCGCGACAACGCCCCGGATATACCCGTCCCCAGAATACCGTCGATTAACAGTTCAGCGTGACTGATCCGGTGCCAGGAGGCGGGGGATCCCAGAACGTCCGACTTTACTCCCAGAGCGGATAAACGGCGCACCTCCCTCCGAATGGATTCACCGCACTTTTCGGGAGGGTTTACCAGGATCACATGCAATTGAAAGCTTTCACCCACCAGGTCCCGGAGGGCGACAAGTGCGTCCCCCCCGTTGTTCCCCTTTCCCGCAAGGGCAACAATTTTTCGGCAATGGGGATAGAACCGCCGGATCGACCTGGCGACGGCCATTCCGGCACGTTCCATCAGGACTTCTTCCGACAGTCCAAGAAGGTCTGTCGTCTGATGTTCCATTTCCCTCATCTGCTCCGGTGACAGAATCCTCATATCGGTCTCCCGGTCAGCACCACAAAAGCCACAGCGAAATCCCCGTCATGGGAGATGGAAGCCCACAGATTTTCTCCTCCCCGCGATTCCGCCAGCGTCCGGACAGACCCTCCATAGCGGACATCCGGCATTCCGTTCGGTAGCGTCAATGTCTCGATGTCGGTCCATCTCAAACCACCCCTCAATCCTGTTCCAAGCGCCTTGAGAACCGACTCCTTTACGGCGAAGCGTCCCGCCAGATATTGTGGATTTCCGCCAGATTCCCTCACTTCACCGGGAGTAAAGACTTTCTCCAGAAACCGTGTTCCGAACCGGACATGTAAACCTTTAATCCGTTCAATCGAAACAAAATCCGTACCGATTCCGCGAATGCATTCCCCATTTCCCTTGGCAATCATCACCGGATCCTCTCCTGTCCGGAACATTCAGGCCTTTCCCCGATAACCGCCAGAAACTCCCGAACGGCATTTTCCAGGCCGACAAAAAGGCCTCGGGAGATAATGCTATGACCAATATTCACTTCCTGGAGATCCCCAATTTCCAGTACCGGCGGCAGGTTGAGAAGATCAAGACCATGCCCGGCTGCTATCCTCACAGGACTCCCGGTCATCCTGAGGGCTGCGGACTTCAACCTCTCGAGTTCCATTCTTCGCGCTACGGGTGTCCGGGCATTGGCATACTCCCCTGTGTGCAACTCGACCTGGTCGACTCCCAACGAGATCGCGACATCAACATCTTCTTTGACAGGAGCCAGGAAAATGGACAACCTGATACCCTTCTGATGGCAAGCCGGGAGGAAATTTCGGATTCTGTCCCTCATTTCCGCGCCCAGGACGAGTCCTCCCTCCGTTGTTCTCTCTTCCCGCCGCTCAGGCACCAATGTCACGAGGTCGGGAGAAACATCCAGCGCGATGGTCGCCATTTCATCCGTCATCGCCATTTCAAGATTGACCGGGAGCCCGTTCCACTGTTTCAACAATCGCAAATCCTGATCCTTGATGTGCCTCCTGTCCTCCCTCAAATGGCATACAATCTGGGAGGCACCGGCCTTTCGGACCATGACGGCAGCGGACAGGGGATCCGGATCAAAACCACCCCGGGCGTTTCGCACTGTCGCGACATGATCGATGTTGACCCCGAGTTCTGGCAAAGATCCGCTCATTTCCCGGTCAAAGGCCCCAATACCGATACCGCGATCGCATCCCCCCACTGCAACTCCTTGACCAGACTCTGGATTGCTTCAGGGCGGACGGAATCGATCCAGTGCTCGATTTCGGCAACAGAAATCTCCTTCCCCCAGATCAGAAGGTCACGGCCCATTTTGCTCATCCTTCCTCCTGCTGATTCCAGGCCCAACAAAAGAGAGGACTTCAGCTGATTTTTGGCCCGAGTCAGCTCTCCTTCTGTCAGGGGAACCTTCTCCAGCCTTCTGAGCTCATCAACCAGGACAGACAGCAGCTCTTCTCTCCGCGAAGGTCGGGTGGAGGCGGCGATTCTGACAATTCCTCCATCCGAAAACGAAAGGGGGCTTGCGAAAACAGAATAGGCAAGACCTCTTTTCTCCCGGACTTCCTGGAAAAGTCTTGAACTCATCCCTCCCCCCAGATGAGTCGACAAAACGCGCAGGGTGGTCTGAAGTGGATGGGATTGCGGAAGACCTTGCACGCCGACACAAAGATGAACCTGTTCGAAGTCCTCATCTTCCTCCATTCGGGAAAAAGACGGTTCCGGTCGGGAAATGGTAACGGACTTGCCGGAATTTCGGGAGATATTCCGGAATGAATCTTCCAGAGACTCTATCATTTGTGGCCAACGGACATTCCCTGCAATGGTCACAAACAGGTTGCCTGGATGGTAATGTTCCCTAAAATAGTGACCGACCAAATCCTGGGTAAAACCGTTGATCGTTTCTTCCGTCCCGAGGATAGGCGCTCCGAACGGGTGGTCTCTGAAGTAGATCCGGAACAGATTTTCCATGACCCTGTCTTCCGGATCATCTCTCGATTCGGCCAACTCTTCCAGCACGACATGACGTTCTCTTTCCAGTTCCGTGGGATCGAAAACAGAGTTTGTCAGGAGATCCCCGAGCAGGTCTCCTGCTCTCATTGCATTTTCACTCAGGACGGTCGCGTAAAATGAAGTGATTTCCTGACTGGTGAACGCATTCATTTCTCCCCCCAGAAAATCCATTTCATTGGCAATTTCCTCGGCGCTCCGTGTTTTCGTCCCTTTGAAACACATATGCTCCAGAAAATGCGTCACGCCTCCTTCGACCGGTTTTTCGAAGCGGCTTCCGGTCCTGACCCACACACCTATCGAGGCGGCCCGGCTTTCGAGCATTGGCTCCCAATAGACGCGAACCCCGTTTGAAAGCGTATGTTCCTTATATGGCATTTTTTCTCACATTCTCGCTTTTGAAACCATTGATGAAAAGTGATCATTCACACCCGGTTGAATATATCACGAAGGGAGATTCTCGAAAAACGGGAGCCGGGCAGGTCATGGGACCGAGATGATATTGAAGGAAAATTCTGAAAAATCTTTGCATGTAAAAATAAAAAGGCCCGGTAACCCGGGCCTTTCAAGAATTATTAAATAAGAGCTGTTCGGGGAAGGGATTAGTTTTACCCACCCTTGGGAAGATAAAATGGAGTCGAACCGACGTAAGTAAATAACCAGGTCCATAAAAGGCCAAGGACGATGGCTACTACAACGAGGCCATTTGCTCCCTTGTTCACATCCATGGAAAATCCCCCCTTTCCGCGTTGTTTTTCAGCAGGCTTTAGCGCCCGCTCCCGACCCGGACTTCCCTTTCGGCCCCCACCTCAGCAATGGCCTCTTTCCGGGAAAGCCGGATTTTTCCTTGTCGATCTACCTCCAGGGCTTTTACAAGAATCATATCCCCTTCGGATACGACATCGGAAACCTTTTCCACTCGACGGTCTTCCAGCTGGGATATGTGGCACAATCCTGTCGTACCCGGAAATAGTTCCACAAATGCCCCATAGTCTGCAACTGTTTTCACCTTGCCGAGATATATTTTTCCGACCTGAACCTCTTCAACGATCTGGTTGATCATGTCGATGGCTTTCTGGGCCGCCACTTCATCTGTCGAAGCAATCTGAATCAAGCCAGAATCATCAATTTCAATCTTGACCCCGGTCTTCTCGGTGATTCCCCGAATCACTTTTCCTCCGGGACCAATCACCTCCCTTATCTTGTCCTGTTTTATCTTGAGCGTCAATATCCGGGGGGCATATGGTGACATAGTATTTCTGGACGAGGGAAGGGCCGCTTTCATTTTTTCCATAATATGGAAACGTCCTTCACGTGCTTTCTGAAGCGCTTCGCGCATCAAACTCACAGTGATCCCCGTAATCTTGATATCCATCTGTACGGCGGTGATGCCCTTCTCGGTCCCGGTCACCTTGAAATCCATATCTCCCAGATGATCCTCCAGACCAAGAATATCCGAAAGGATGGCAACCCTTTCGCCTTCCTTGATCAACCCCATGGCAATTCCCGCGACTGGGGCCTTGATCGGAATCCCCGCATCCATCATCGCCAGCGCTCCACCACAAACGGTCGCCATGGAAGAAGAGCCGTTGGACTCCAGGATATCAGAAACAAGACGAATCGAGTACGGAAAGGACTCGCGAGAAGGAAGAACCGGTTTGAGCGCACGTTCTGCCAGATTCCCGTGGCCGATTTCCCTTCGCCCCGGACCTCTCATAGGCTTGGTTTCCCCCACCGAAAAAGGCGGGAAATTGTAATGGAGCATGAACCTTTTTGTCGATTCACCTTCGAGCGCATCAATCCGCTGTTCATCATCGGATGTCCCCAACGTGGCGACTGAAAGGCTCTGCGTTTCTCCCCGGGTAAAAAGGGCTGATCCATGCGTCCGGGGGAGAATCCCTACCTCTATCGTGATGGGACGGATGTCAGAAAGTCCTCGACCATCGGCGCGAACCTTATGGTCCAGAATCATTTCGCGCATAATCCTTCGCTCCAGTTCGTGGAACGCGTTGACAACTTCACGTTCTTCAACAGGAGAAGCTGCTTCATCTGAAGGAGCCTGAAGAATTTTTGCCTTGATCTCGGAAAGAATCTGCTCTGTCCTCTCTTGGCGTTCCTGTTTGACCGCGATCTTCAGGGCGTCCCTCAAAGGCGCAAGTCCCATGGACTGGACCATGTCCATCACCCCAGGAGAAATCGGAACAGCCGGCAGTGGGCGTTTTTCCTTTCCGACCATCATCCTGAGTTTTTCCTGTGCTTCAATAAGAGGGACTATAGATTTATGCGCCAGATCGATGGCTTCCAGAAACACCTCTTCGGAAATTTCATTTCCCTGCCCTTCGACCATCATGATCGCGTCACGTGTACCCGCAACTACCAAATCCAGAGAGGACTTCTCCTGTTCATCCAGCGTCGGATTGACGACAAATTTTCCATCCACGAAGCCCACCTTGACTGCGGCGACAGGATTCATGAAAGGAATATCCGAAATGTAAAGGGCAGCAGAGGATGCCACAACGGCCATGACATCAGAAATGCCACCCCTGTCAATCGAGATCACACTTGCAATCAGCTGGGTTTCACAAAAAAATCCGTCGGGAAACAGTGGTCTGAGGGGGCGGTCGATCAAGCGGCTATTCAGGATTTCCCTCTCGGATGGCTTGCCTTCCCTTTTAAAAAACCCTCCCGGGATTTTTCCGGCAGCATAAGCCCTTTCCTGGTAGTCGACAGTCAACGGAAGAAAATCGATTCCCGGCTTGCTTATCTTTGAAGAGACTGCTGTTGCAATAACAACCGTTCCGTCGGCCCAGACCAGGGCCGATCCGTCTGCCTGCTTTGCCATTCGGCCAGTTTCAAGACGGACGGTCTTGCCGCCAACCACTGTTTCTACAATTATCGGGTTCATCCTTATTGTCCTTTCAACTTCATCATCTCACAAAAAAGGCGGTATTCAGATGGCCATGCAAGAGCCTTAGCAAAGCTCCTGAATGCCCGTCTGAATCCGCCAGAAACACGAATGGTTACTTCCTGAGCCCCAAACGCGTAATCACATCCTGATATTTCGCAAGGTTCACCCGTTGCAAATAGTTCAGGTGTCGTCTTCTGAGGCTGACCATCAGAAGCAGGCCCCGGCGGGAATGCTTGTCTTTCGGAAATTTCCGAAAATGCTCTCCCAGCTGGTTGATGCGTTCTGTCAGAATTGCAATCTGGACTTCGGGGGAACCTGTATCCTTCGGGTTGATCTGGAAATCATTTATGACCGACTGTTTTTTTTCCTTGGACAACGCCATGCCATTGAACCTTTCAATTTTTACGGTTGTTCAGGTTTCTGCTCTTGTTCCTCGACTGATCAAAGCCCACCACCGACCAGTTTGTCGACCCTGACCACAGGAAGGCCCTTAGGAAGCCGATCCAGTTCAAGGCTGGAAACAGTTGCTTTTCCCACAGCAATGCATTTACCTTTCCGGTCGGATATTCTAACGAGTTCTGACAAATTAAACAATCCGCTCGTCCTGTAAATCTGAAAACCCGGGATCATAGCTCCCCGGTGTATTTCAGACAGGTGGGCGTCCAGTATTCTGACCTCCGGCAAGTCAGAAAGCACTTCGGATGTCGTCCATAAATGCTTCAGAATACCGGCTTCATTGTCGATATTCATAAGGTCAGACAAAGAAATAGCATCTTCAATCAAAAAGTGGCCAAATCCCTCGCGCTCCAATAAGATCACATGAGCACCCAGCCCTAAAGCTTCACCGATCTCTTGAGCAATGGTGCGGACATAAGTTCCCTTTGAACACTTCAGCCGGAACAGAGCTTTTTTCCCATCCGCAGAAACCTCGAGAAGATCCAGGGAATAAATCCGGATCCGGCGGGCCTCCCTCTCTATCTCGATCCCTTTTCTGGCCAGTTGGTAAAGGGGAACACCATTTTTCTTTACAGCCGAATACATGGGGGGTTTCTGAAGTCTTTCCCCCAAGAAAGTCGGCAAGACACTCGCAAGGTGGCTTGGGTCAATCCGGTCGAAGTCTTTACGGGAAAGGATCTTTCCTTCCGCATCCCCTGTATCTGTTGTCGATCCGAACAGCACTTCAAAACGGTAGGTTTTGTCATAGCCATGGATGACTTCGGCCAGTCTGGTGGACTTTCCCACAAATACAGGAAGGACACCTGTTGCCATCGGGTCAAGAGTTCCACCGTGACCTACACGGGAAAATCCGAATTTTTGCCGGATCCTGGCCACCACATCATGCGATGTCATACCACCTGGCTTGTCCAGCAAAAACATCCCGGAAACCGCCTCAGTCGAGGAAGGAAGGGCCGCATTTGTCATTTTTCGTTTTCCAGCTCATCCATTAATGATGACGAACTTGGCCTGCCCATCTTTTCCTCTTTTCCATCAGACGGTGGAATATTGTCCAGAAATATCCGCTCCCCCGTCTCCGAAGGAGTTACAAAAGCCAAGTCGGGCACCCATTTCATCCGGAGCCGTTTACCCATTTCCTTGCGAATGAGTCCCTTATAACGATTGAGCAATCTTTCATATTGTCGCGGATCCTCACCGGGAAACACCGTATAGAAAATACGGGCAATCTTTAAATCATCCGTCAAATTGACATGGATAATCGTCAGACGCCCCAATGTGGGCTCGGCGGAAAATCTGGTGAGGATCAACGCAACGATTTCCCTGATTTCGGAAGATACGCGGTCAGCGCGCCTATATTCTGGTTTCATCAGATATACTCGAGGATTTCATCCAGAACCTGGATTTCCGGATGGGAGGCGACAAAAGCACCGACTGCCACAAGCGTCTTTTCAACCTGCACATGGCTTGAAGAAATATATACAATTTCGAGTACGGACTTTTGCCACAGATCCAGACCATCTGTCTCGGCAATCGACACATGGAATCGATCCTGAATTTTTTTCTTCAACCCGGCCAGATGAAACCTTTTTTCCTTCAGTGAATGAGAGGCGGGAAAGTGAAGAACAAGGATCAAATGGCCAATCGCACTACGTTTTGTTTCCCCCAATGCCCCTCTTCCTTCAACTCACCCTTCAAGTTTCGCTGCAATCTTCTCTTCCATGAAGCACTCGATGACATCTCCCTGCTTGATATCCTGGTAATTTTCAAGTGATAGGCCGCATTCATAGCCAGAGGCCACCTCCCTGACATCATCCTTGAATCTTTTAAGCTGATTGATTTTGCCAGTATGGATAACCACGTCATCGCGTAAAAGCCGCACAGACGTTCCGGACTTTTGAACCAACCCTTCCACAACATAACAACCGGCGACTGTCCCCACTTTTGTAATGGAATAGACTTCGCGAACCTCAACCCGGCCGAGAACCTTTTCCCTGATCGTCGGCGCCAGAAGTCCTTCCATCGCCTTTCGGACATCCTCGATCGCATCATATATCACTGAATAGAATTTGATGTCGACTTTTTCCTTTTCGGCCAGCGCAGCGGCCTTGGAATCGGGACGGACATTGAACCCCAGAATGATGGCATTCGACGCCTGGGCGAGAAGAACATCTGTTTCCCGTATGCCTCCCACCCCTTCATGAATGAACCTGACCCTCACCTGGGATGTTCCAAGCTTTCCGAGCGCATGACGGATCGGCTCAAGGGAGCCCTGCACATCAACTTTAAGGATGAGATTGAGCTCCTTCGTTTCTCCTTCCTGGATCTGTGTGTAGAAGTCCTCCAGAGAAACCTTTTTCTGGCGCAGCAACTGAGCCGATCGCTGTTTGAGCATCCGTCCCTGGGCGACCTGTCTCCCGCTTTTCTCGTCTTCAACCACAACAAATGACTCGCCCGGCTGGGGAACGCCATCCAGTCCAATCACCTCGGCCGGAAAAGAAGGAAGAACTTCCTGGACGCGATGTCCCCTGTCGTTGATCAGGCTTCGGACCCGACCAAAATTGCCTCCGACTACAAGGAAGTCTCCCACCTTCAAGGTTCCGTTTTGGACGAGCACCGTCGCAACCGGTCCCCGACCTTTATCCAGCTTGGACTCGATGACAACTCCCTGGGCCCTCCTGGCCGCGTTGGCTTTCAGATCCAAAATATCCGCCTGCAGAAGAACCATTTCCAGAAGGTGATCGAGACCCGTCCTCTTTTTGGCAGAAACAGGGCAATAAATGGTCTGCCCGCCCCATTCTTCGGGGATGAGCCCCATCCCGGAAAGTTCCTGCATCACCCGCTCCGGGTTGGCTTCCGGTTTGTCAACCTTGTTCAGCGCAACGATGATCGGAACGTTGGCGGCCTTGGAATGATTTATCGCCTCTATCGTCTGGGGCATGACTCCGTCATCTGCGGCAACCACAAGGATGACCACATCGGTCACCTTGGCGCCACGGGCCCTCATCGCCGTGAAAGCTTCGTGCCCGGGCGTATCCAGAAACGTGATATCACGATCTTTTTCGGTAATGGTGTACGCGCCTATGTGCTGGGTGATTCCCCCGGCTTCGGCTTCGGCAATTTTGGTTTTCCGGATCGCATCAAGCAATGTCGTCTTTCCATGATCCGTGTGCCCCATGATGGTAACAACAGGGGGCCTGGTAGCCATCTGACCAGAAACGTCCAAATCCGTCCCCAACAAAACATCTTCGGAATCTTCGGACTGGACTTCAACAGATATTCCCAAAGATTCTGCAAGCAGGACAGCGGCATCCGGATCGATAGGCTGGTTGATGGTTACCATCGAACCCATGCTCATCAGCTTCATGATCACTTCCTGAGCCTTGAGTCCCAGGCGGTCGGCATATTCCTTGACGCTGATCCCCTCTTCTATCTTGATACTTTTCTTTCGTGTCTTGGTTCCTTCGGGAAGAACGGGAGCCGAGCGAGAAAAAGACCGGTCTTTTTTGCGCTGAAAAGAGGAATTCCTTTTAGAAGACGCCTGCCGATATCCCATATTGGCCTGCGGTCTGGAAATTTCTCGGGGAGGCATGCCGGGAAGGACAGCAGCCCCCTGAGATGGCCGGGGAGCGGGGGAAGGCATCTTCGCAGGCTGAACATCCGTCGGAACCTCTGGTTCAATACCTTCCTCACCCTCCAGCAACTCCTCCGAACCCAACAGAAGGAGCCTGTCAGGTTTTCTTGTCCTTTCCTTCACCTGTTTCGCGACTTTGCCTTTCTTGTCGGTCAGGGATTTTCCGTCTTTTTCGCGCCCTTTCTTCTCATCCTTATGCCCTGTTTCCTGGACAGAAGAGACCGGCTTGATTAGGGCTTCTTCCGAATGTGGTTGCCCTGTAGAGGATGGGGTCACGGATTTTTCGACAGTCACGGAGGACGGCTCTTGCGGAAGGATGGACTCTGGCGGCAATCCTTTGGACGGACTTTCCGTATGCTTCTGGGCCACACGGGAACCCTCGTGCTCGGGGGCATCTTTTCCCGCTGCAAGAGAGGATTCAGCATCCACGGATGATTCCTGGTCTGGACGTGAAGGCGAAGGAATGGCCTTTTTCTTGATCAAAATGGACTTTTTCTTTTCCTGTGGAGGCTCATCTCCTTTCTTGAACCGCACCTTTACCTGGGCAACTGTTTTTTCATCCAGCACACTCATGTGGTTAGGTGCGTGTATTCCCCATCCCCGGAGTTTCGTCAGAAGCGCTTTGCTTTCAATTTTTAGTTCCCTGGCCAGTTCATAGACTTTGATCAAGCGAAAAAACTCCCTTTTTTTATTATCCAGTCATCATTGTTCGTCCGCATCGACAGAATCCGGATGTTTGGCATCTTCCATCATGTTTTCGCCCAGAAAATCTTGTGCGGTCTGAATCAGCTTGGCAGCAGTCTTGGGTCCAAACTTTGGCAATGCGGCTATCGCATCCACAGACGCATGGGCAATGGACGTCAGGGAATCAAAACCCGCCTCCTTTAATATTTCAGCCATATTCCCGCCAACTCCCGGAAGATCCTCGATGCGGATCTGGCTCGAATCACCATTTTGCGCTTCCAAGGTCTCGGCCAGTGATGCAACCCTTTCTGCCCGTTCATCCATACCGGACTCGGATTGCATCTGGGTTTCACTGAAAATATCGATTTTCCAGCCCGTCAGCTTGGCAGCGAGTCTGACATTATGACCTCTTCGACCGATTGCGAGCGAAAGCTGGGAATCCTGAACAATGACTGTGGCTATTTTTTCGGCGCCCATATCCTTGATGGAAACTCTGACCGCCTTTGCCGGACTTAATGCACGGGCTATAAAAGTTACAGGATCAGGATTCCATTCTATGATATCAACCTTTTCTCCATGGAGCTCTCGAACGACAGCCTGTACCCTCACCCCCTTGACTCCCACACAGGATCCGACCGGATCCACATTGGGGTCCCGGGAATAAACCGCTATCTTGGCACGTTCCCCCGGTTCGCGAACAACATTTCTGATCTCAAGAACACCCTCCGAGATTTCCGGAACCTCTTTCTCGAACAATCGCGCGACGAAGTCCGGATGCGTCCTCGACAACACAAGTTGAGGGCCCCTGTTCGTAGTCCGCATATCCAGCAAAAGGGCCTTGATCCTGTCGCCTCGACGAAAGCTTTCCCGCGGCATCTGCTCTCTCAGTGGAAGAATCGACTCCGTCTTTCCCAAATCGACAATATAGTTTTTTCGTTCATGGCCAATAATGACTCCGTTGACAATGTCTCCCTGGCGACCTCCAAACTCTTTTGTGACGACATCCCATTCGGCCTCCCGAACCTTCTGGAACATGACCTGCTTTGCGGCCTGTGCCGCAATCCGGCCAAAGTCGTCTATTTCAAGGTATGAACCGATCTCGTCACCGATTTCCGCTTCAGGGTCCGATTCCAGCGCTTCCGCAAGAGAGACTTCCTCTGAAGAATTCTCGACCTGCTCGACGATTCTTCGGACCTGGAGAACCTGGACCTCCCCCGTCCTTGGATTGATCTCCACCTGAAAATTATCTCCCCCGCCATACCTTTTTCGGGCAGCAGCAAGCAAGGCAGATTCAAGCGCCACGATCAGGGTTTCCTGCGGAATCCCTTTTTCCCGATGCAATTGGTCGATCACACTTAAGAGTTCTTGATTCACCATCACCCTTTCAGAATCCCCCGGAGGGATCCCCTCCTCAATTAGTCGGATCCGGAGCTTGTTCCGAATCTCTGGTATTGCCGGGAACGGAGTCCAACCAGAACTCCGCCCTGGCTTCAGCAATAACATTCAGCGGGATAGGATGCCGAAAGGATTTCTTCCCCTCAGCGGACACAAGCATGAGGTTCCCGTCTGAAATATTATCAATAGTCCCCCGGAAAACTCTCTGACCCTCGAGGGACTCTTTCGTTTTGACTTTGATATGTTTCCCAATATGAATCGATAGATCTTCCGGTACGCGAAGTACCCGATCGAGGCCGGGAGAGCTGACTTCAAGCCGATAGGTGCCAGGGAAAGGGTCCAGGACATCCAGGAGATCACTGATGCGGCGACTGACTGTTTCCAGTTGGTCAAGGCCAACACCTTCAGGGTGATCCACGAAAACCTTGACCACCCCCCCGCTTTTTCCCGGGAGAACGAGACCATGCAGTCTTAGCCCCAAAGGGCTCAAAATAATTTCCAGTTCATTTTCCAGGCGCGTTTTTAATTCCAATGGATAAATCATATTCTTTTAACATGCTCCCATAGACAAAATCAATAAAATCCGGGATTGATACTGTTTTGATAGGGGGAGCTGACGGCTCAGTGCGTTTCCACCGGTTGTCCGAAGGGCGGGCGGTTTGCATAAGGGACAAAGCCATCCTTGGCTTTCTGCTTCATGGTGGAAGCGGAAACGCCGGAAGGTTCGTTTCCCTTTGAGTTTTTCACATTCCCTGAAGTGGAGGCGTTCTCCTTCGTACAAGACAGGAGAAAGACCATCAATGCCATCAGCACGAAAGCCCTGGATGACTCCCGGATGAAAAATCCATTCATATCTTCTCCCGAACGCTTTAAAGACGTCAGATCAGCGAAGAAACAGAAAATAACCGTTAGAAAACGCCAGTAACCCGATCGAGCCCAAGCCGATACTCACATACCACAACATTGAGCGGCGAAGCATCACTGCCATTGAGGATAACACAATGCTGACCTGAAAGCAGACCACGCTAATAGCAAAAGAATGGTGGTGTCTGAGGGCTTTTTCAGAAGCATCATTGAGATCGTCTCTTTTTTTCTCAAAGTCCAATGCACCTTTTCGAATGTCTTTGACCTGCGCCTTGTATTTTCTCACCAGTCCGTTCAACTTGGTCAGATCGGACGCTGGAGCCTTCATGATTTTCTCAAGACGCAACTGATTTTCAGACATATGCAGCTTGATCTTTTTTGCCTGATAAAAAGACCATTGGTCGGATGATTTGGCCTGAAAAAAAATTGCCGAATTCTTGAGAAGGATAGCCTCTGAGGTTTTTTGCTCTGATTCCAGGTTGGACAGGGCAGCCAGTACGGCCAGTATCGATGTTGTCAGAGCGACCCGGATATTCCATTCGTCACGCTTATGTTCCCGCTCCTCAAGGGATTCGGTGACAGACTCAATCAGATCATGCGCTTCCAGAGATTCCTGTCCCATATCGGAGCTCTATGCCTTTCCAGCAGAACCCTGGGCGTGAACCGGAAGCGTGGAGCTTTCCGCACCCTGAGTGTGATAATTCTTTTCCAGAGTTTTTTCAACAATACTCACAAAGCTTTCCGGGTCAAACTTGACGAGGTAGTCATCTGCACCGGCGTCTTTTCCTTTCCTCACATTTTCCTTCCCAGACATGGAAGAGTGCATGAGAACAGGCAGTGCACGCAAAGTGGGGTCGGACTTGACCTCTTTTGTGAGCGTGTAACCGTCCATAACAGGCATTTCAACGTCCGTGATCAATAGGGCAACCCGCTTAAGGATATCCTTGTCAGGGGCCAAATCCCGTTGAGCAAGCAACTTTTCAAGAGCTTCCTGTCCATTTTTGGCTCCCAGTACAGAGAAGCCGCCTTTCTGTAATGCCTTGCATACCATATTAAGGGCAACCGGACTGTCATCGGCCGCCAGAATATATCTGGACTCTTTGTTTTTTTTCTCCTCCATCCTTTCAAGACTTTCTTCCTGACGTCCAAAGATGCCCATTTCCTCTACGATGGATTCAAAATCGAGAATCAGCAGGACCTCTTCTTCCGAAAGCTTGACCGTACCAGTCACCTTGCTCCCGCTGTGACGACCGGTCGTAGCCATTGTGATGGGGACGATATCTTTCCATGAAATTCGCCTGATCTGTGACGCCTTGTGCACAATGAACCCCAGGCGAACCGAACTGAATTCGGTCACAATAATCTGCTTGTTCTTTGTTTCGATGCATTCGGGCTCCCTGATCTTCATCCATTTTGCCAGACTGATCACAGGAATAACCTGGCCACGAAGATTAATGATCCCGGACTGGAATGGGTTCGAGTCGGGAACCGGTGTCAGGTTGGTCGGCATCCGGATAATTTCAATGACCTTTGAAACGTTGACCCCATAAATCCCTTCACGAATGACCCCGTTGTCCTCTTCCTGAAACATACGGAAATCCACAAGTTCCATCTGATTGGTACCGACCTGAAGAATCAGGCTGTCCAATTGGCTCATGATTCAGAACCTCCAAAAACAGTCAAATTGATAAGGTGAAATTTCATGAAAGTTCGAGAGCAACCTGAGCGATCGACACCCCTTCGCCCCGAATCGCTTCCGGCCGAAAAAAACCTTTTCCAGAGAGAATATCATGAAATTTGCCGAAAAAATGAAACTGAAACCCGAGGAGATGAAGATCTTGGGGGAGGTATCTCTGGAGCTCCTGCGCGGAATTGAACCGCGAACCTTCCGCTTACAAGGCGGGTGCTCTGCCAATTGAGCTACAGGAGCGCGCATGAATTTTGGGTTGCATTGTAAATGGTCAGCGCAAAAAAAGGCAAGACCAAACAACCACTTTACCTTCAGTCCTGATTTCATCAATCCCGGTCATCCCCTTACAAACACGTTCGCAATTCCGGAAGATGTCCTCACCCTCCCCCGCATCACCGGGGGTTGGGTGAGAAGGATCAAATAAGCTATAATCTCATCGGTTCTAAATGACCTCATGACCAGATGTCTTCTGACGCAGCCGGTTCGGGTCTTCCCCGAAATATTCGACCATGGAACCCTCAGGACAGGGAAGGTAAGACATTGACTTATCACACATACCGCAAACGGATGGCAGTTTTTTTTCAACTACCGTGGATACTTTCCGGTTTCTCTATCCTTTTCCTGACGACTCTTTTGCCTGGGGCCCATTCAAGTCTGGCTTTTGGCGATTCCCCGCCTTCCCTGGCACAAAAAGGTCCGGGCAAATCCTCCGCAGGAGGCCAGGCCGCGCTTCAGGACAAGTTCCGAAAGGTCATCACCTCATCTTTGACCATGCAAAAAGTCCCATACAAAAATTTCAACTGGCTCGATCCCAAGGAAATTTCCGCCAATGTCACGGCTTTTCCATTTGCCCTCGATATCGGAAACCGGCGGATCGTATCCGTCGTATATTTGGTCAACGGACGATATCTCGCAACATCCCCGCTTCTGGATATCACCAATAACTACAAACCTGTTCCGAACATCCCTCCTCCGACCCCAATCAGCATGAACATGCCCTCTTCGGCATTTCCTCTCGCCAGTTTCCCTTCCACCGGAAAGTCGGACTCAACTGCCCAGGTGATCGAGTTTGGTGACGACCAGTGCCCGGTCTGCAGAAAGTGGAACAGCAATGAGGAGCAGAAAGTCCTGAATGATGCGTCCATTCACTTTACCTATATTCCCTTGCCCTTGGTAACGATCCATCAAAACGCCCTCAAATCGGCTCTCTTTGAAATGTGCGCCTTTCGAATCAGGCCCTCTTCCTTCTGGACGATCCATGATCTTTTGAACAGAAGGGTTGAACTGGGCAGCGTCGATGACAAGGATCTCGATGGCGTGCTTTCCGGACTCATGTCCAGCCAGGGCCTTCCGGCGGCAAAAATGAACCAGTGCATGAACAGACAGGATCCCCTTGCGGACATTGAAAACGCTGATAATCTCCTGACCCAAAAAACAGGAATACCGTCCACACCAACCTTCATCATTGGCGGAAAAGTCAAGACCGGTTATGTGTCCTACGAAGACATCAGGAAACTTTTGAATCAGAAACAGAACTAAGGAACATGGGTACGATTTTCCTGACATCCACGATACAATTGGGCGGGGGTGATCCGGACAGGCAACACGCTGATGAGGCTCTTGACATATCCTTTCTTGCGCATTCCTTTACCATCACCATGTCGATGGAGGGTATATGACCGAAAAAAAATCCGCAAGCGCCCTTTCCTCAAGATACAGGGTCCCACCAGGGGCCCGGATCAAGCTTGCAGATTTCCCTCCGGACAGGATCGCACCTTTTGCCGCCAAGGATGGCAAGGAAAAAGCGGAACGGCTCATGGCCGGCAACCTGGAAAAGATCGGGGATCTGCAAAACATCCTCTATGCCAGCAAAAAAGCGTCATTACTTGTTGTTCTGCAAGGGATCGACGCCGCCGGCAAAGACGGTGTCATCAAGCACGTGTTGTCGGGGATCAACCCGCAAGGTTGCTTTGTCAGATCGTTCAAGGTTCCGACAGAAGAAGAAAGTCTGCATGATGTCCTCTGGAGGGTTCACCGGAACACGCCCGAGCGCGGAATGATCGGAATCTTCAACCGCTCTCACTATGAGGAAGTTCTCGTTGCCCGCGTTCACAAGCTTAAACCCAAGCCGGAATGGCAAAAATATTACGAACAGTTCAATGGGTTCGAGAAAATGCTGGCCGAAAATGGCACGGTCATCCTCAAGTTCTTTCTGCTTGTTTCCCAAGGAGAACAACTCAAGAGGATAGAAGAAAGGCTGTCCAGACCGGACAAAAAATGGAAATACTCCCCCAGTGACCTGATTGAGCGGGAGTATTGGGATGAATACCAGAGAGCCTATGAGGACATGCTGAATTTGTGTTCAACCGAATATGCACCCTGGCATATCGTTCCATCCGATAAAAAATGGTTCAGGAATTTTCTGGTTTCAAGCATTATCCTTGAAACCCTGCAAAAACTTGATCTCAAATACCCTGTCCCCAAAGAGATTCCGGATAAAAAGGGACACTGACCCGATCAACTTTAACAATATAAGGAAAAAGGATTAAGGAGAGGCCGAATGTCAATGCTAAAATGGGCTGATATTGACCGATGGACTGAAATTGACCTGGACGACCTGAACGCCCAGGCCGAAAAACTGTCAAACGATTCGAACAAGGAAATTATCAAGGATGCCCTCTTTACGATTAAAAATTCTTTCGGATTGATCGAGAAAAAAAAATCGACCAAGGAAAAGCGGGATAGGATGACAAAAGAACGGATTAATATCTTGATCCGGCTGGGCTTTCAGATCCGCTTCAGGCCGGCCGGAGAAAAGAAGGCACCCTCCCCTGAAACCGGAAAAACGCCGGAGGCTGCACCCGCAGAGACAACCGGATAAATTGGACAAGACCGCTTTTCAAGGCGCTGGCGACTTTCCACCCATGAGTTTTTTGCATCAGAATTCACAAACGCAAAAGAGGTTCCAGAATCAGGCACCTCATTTGAGGAGGAACTGTCTGAGAAATTTTCCGTTTACGACATGAAAGGAAAATTTTTCAAAGCGCCATGTCCGACAATCTCTTTCAGGGATGCATTTATTTCTTGGCGGGACTCTTCTGGGGAAGCTTTCTGGGACTCGTTGCCGACAGAGTTCCCAAAGGGGAGTCCATTGCCCATCCACGATCCCGCTGTTCCAGTTGTCAAACCAGGCTTTCATATCGGGATCTGATCCCTCTCTGGTCATGGTTGACCCATCGGGGACGATGTCGATATTGCGGACATCCCATCGATCCGTTCCTCCTGGTGTCCGAATTGGGTACCGGACTCTTCTTCGGGATTCTTCCTCTTGTATTTTCAGGGCTTCGCCATCAACTTGTAGTGGCAGTTTTTTTTTCATTCGCCTTTCCACTTTCGCTCATTGACCTGAGGTATCGCAGACTTCCCCATGCCCTGACATGGTCCGCCGCCGGTTGCGGAATACTTTCCTCCTTGTTTGGCCCCGAAAAACTTTTATGGTCCTTTTCGGGATTCCTATCCGGATTTTTGCTTTTGGGAATCATTGCCTATTTTTACCCTAAGGGAATGGGCATGGGTGATGCATTCTGGATTGGAGCAATCGGCACATTTGTCGGTGCCACGGGTGTGATGGAAACGCTCTTTCTGTCGTCATTTCTTGCGTTGATCGCAACCATCCCCTTATATATTTTTACCCGGACCGGAGAAAAGAATCTCTCCTGGCACAAACTTTCCCTTCCCTTTGGACCTTTTCTGTCCATCTCCGCCCTTCTGATCATCTCCAGTCCTGTCGACTGGCTCAACAAACTTCTGTCGGCGCCGCCACTGAACCTTCCTTTTCTCGCCTGACCTGGACCCGGGCAACAAGTTTCAAATCCCTTTACCAGAGCTTGAAAGTCATATTGAAACAGGCCGGAAATGGTCTGGATTGTAAAAAATCTCCCCGGAAACCCGGGCGAGGGGGATGAACCCAGTCATATATCGGAATCCGGAGATGAGCTACAAGTCGACAATGGACACTGCAGGGGCTATGATCGCGTTTCATTTGAGCGTGCCCTACGGATCCGATATCGTGAAGGAAGAGGATGTTTACAAGGCATTGAAACAGGGCCGTCTCGACGGGATTGATTCACCTGCGAAGCACATTCTCGTTTCTCTCTCTGCAACGAAAATTCTCCGGCTTCCATTCTGAAAGCTGTTTACGAATCTGGCTCATCGGTTGAACACGCCTGGAATCTGTATAGGGAAATTATAGAGATGCCCTTTTCACGCTCCCCCGAGTGGGAAAAAGTCAACGTCAGATCGCCAAAGGATCCATCTCTGTTGAATCTGTCGATATCCAGAGTCCGGGAGTTCTCAAAAAGATTCTCACCCGAGACACGGAGATCCTTGTCCGCGAGTATGAGGCGAGCCATGTCGTGTTCCATGGAGACCCTTACCTCGACAGCGATATCAATCTTCTGGTCGTAAAGAAAGCAGACAAAAAATCCGATGGAACGAACAAAAGAGACGGAATCCCTTCTTGAAAGAGTCGGATCGCCCCTCGACTTCGATCTTCAAGTCTGGACGGCGGAAGAAGTCCGCCAAGGTCTTTCGGAAGGACAGACGCACATCTGACCAGATCATGCGGCTGACAGATTTTTTTCAGAATATCCCCCGGAATGTAGCGAACTTCGAAACACGTTTTACGTTCGCCGGGCAGTTACGATTTCTCAGTCGAGTGGGTCCATTGACAATTGAGTCTTTAGTGTTAATGTTTAATTAGGCTGATGGAAATGGGACTATTTTCTAGGCATCTCCCTCCTCGGATGTTTCTCCAGTTGACCGACTTTCCCGATCCCATTTTCGAGACATTACAAGCTGAGCTTGGGTACTCACCCTGAATTCAAAGGAATTCCTGAATCACAAGAAAGGTGGTTGGATTTGCATGGAAACCCGAAAGTTCATTCTGGACAAGGCTTACAAGCTGGGAAACACAGCGCTGGTGGATCCAGTACCGGAACTTTGGGATGAGGTGTCCATTACATCCCGCGCGGATACGATGTGTTCCTACTTCACGGGAATGCTTGATTCTCTGGAAAGAGAGTATGAGGAAAAGACTTCGGAGAAAGTCAGCCCCCAACTCGAATCCGAAATCGTGTCAGCGCTTGAAAAGGGATTTGAAGATTTGATGAACAAACAGCCCGGGTATCATGTCGGTTCCAATGGGCATGCCCTTCCAAAAAGCCGGGAAGAAATTCGGTCCGAGTTGGAAAAGATTCTCGATTTATTGCTTGAGGATCGGATGCAGTCTGCAGAAAAAAAGCCCAAAGACATCTGGATCGAAAAAGATGATGCGTTGATGTTCGTCAAGGGGGTCTTCAAAAACCTCAAACATTGCCATCAGAATGCGGCGTGATCCCTGAACGGGATTTCAGACAAAGAGGGAGTGGATCCCTCTTTGTTTAAAAGATCGTCCATTCCTAAATAAGTCCTTTGAAACCTTTCCTGCTGGGCTTACATATCTTAGGAGTCTAGCAAAAATAACATGAACACTTATAATGAACTTGTCTGGGGATTGATCCGGTAGTTCCATTCCCCATGAAATTCCGCTGGCTCAATGGCCAGGGCGACCATCTCGTCATCCGGCACCCTGATCCCGGCCTCATAGCGGTTCTCGTCGAGGCCCGCCTTGATTTTCAGGCCTTGCCGGGTCGTGGTGCCTGCGATCAGATTCACCACGACTTCCCGGCTGACTAGGGGGCGTCCTCTCCAGTTGGCCGTGATGTGGCAGAACATTCGGTGCTCGATCTTGTTCCACTTGCTTGTTCCCGGAGGAAAATGGCACACCTGGACCGGGAGAGAGAGTTCATTGGCCAGCTTCTGGAGCTCACGGCGCCACAGGCGAACCCGGTACCCATTGCTGCCTCCGCCGCCAGCCGTGATGATGAGCCGCCGGGCAAGGGGGTAGATCGGCTGCCCCATTTCACGCCACCAGCGCCGGATGCTCTCGACGGCAAACTCGGAGGTATCGTGGTCGATGCCGACA
>DAHWKF010000140.1 GCA_027343785.1 Leptospirillum sp.
GTTGGAAATTGGATTTTTTCCGGACCGTTGACACCATGACCCGGCGGCACGTATCCCTCAGGAAAGACAGAACATTCCGTCCCCGCTTGGACCCGGAGAAACAACATTGATAAAGCCACCCTGAATGAGGATACTTGTTAATGGTATCCCCGATTCGAAAGTTGTCAAGGCGAACGTGTCCCGAAACGACCCATCTTTTTCCCAAAAGGGGAGATGACCGCAATATCCTGGACGGAAAGCCTCCCTGACAGTCTTTTTCTGACCGGAGGACCCTTTTCTTTCGGGCGATTTCGGCATGGGAGCTTGAATTTTTTCACAGCTCCGGATATCCTAGTTTTTCGTGTTGAATTCATTGATCAACCTCAGGTTATATTCCAGACGGAAGGACAGCCCCCGAGATGTCGAGTGTCATCAAAAAACGCCGCAAGAAGATCCGGAAGCACAAGTACACGAAACTTCGCAGGGCTTCCCGTCATAAAAAGAAATAACGCCGTACGGTTCCGGGTTCCGAACCCGTCCAAAGGGGGTTCCTGCGCTTGAGCGAACGCAAGATCGCCATCGGATCAATTTTTGTCCTTTTCTTTCTGTCCGTGGGGATTCTCACTTACCAGGAAGGGGAGATTTCCGATCTTTCCGCCAGGCTGCGTCAGGCGCAGATCGGAGCGGAAGCCCGGGCGGGAAAGCCGCTGTCCTTTTCGGAAAAAACGCTGCCTTCGACCTCAAGCGGAAGTTACGAGCTGGATGTGTTCAAGGCCGTCAGGGCGGTGCCCGATTTTCAGAACATGCTGCCTTCGGAAATCGGCCGCGGCCTCGCCTGGAAGGTCAGAAGCCGGGCCCGGATCCATTTCATTGGCGGCAACCTTGTCATTCTGGAGCTCCAGAACGACAAGGGCAACATCCTGCCTGTCCTCTTTCAGATCCCCGACCCTTCGCAACCACCGACGTGGAGATATCTCTACGGATTCGTTCCTTCCTGAATCCGCTCCGGAAAGCGAAAACGTTCCCAAGCGTCGTGCCCCCAATTTTCAGGGGGCCGGCTTCCTGGGAAGGACCATAATCTCTCCCGGCAAAACCCGGTGTTCATGTTCGCGCGCGATCCGTTCCATCTCGAAAGGATCCCTGCGAAGAGCTTCGACATGATCCCGCCTTCCGTCGATCTGTCGCAGGAGAATGTCCTTGTGACGGGCGAGATCGCGGGCTTCCCACCGATACCGGATCAGTGCGGCAAGACCTGTATCGCTTGACAGTAGCGCCCCTGTCCCATAAAGAACCATGGCGATCCCCGACAAAAGGAGGACCCATACCAGGGACCTCGATCCCGGCGGCTCCTGTTTTCCTGCGTGGGAATCCGGGCGCTCCATCCCCGATTACCTGAAGGTTCTCAGACCGGACAATCCGGCATAGATGGCCTGGTCACCCAGCTCTTCCTCGATTCTCAGAAGGCGGTTGTATTTTGCCGTCCGTTCTCCCCTCGAAAGGGAGCCTGTCTTGATCTGTCCGCTCTCCATTGCCACACCCAGATCGGCGATAAATGTGTCTTCCGACTCTCCGGAGCGATGGGAAATCATGGCGCCCATACTGTTGTACAGGGCCAGCCGGGTGGCATCCACGGTTTCCGTCACCGTACCCACCTGGTTCAGCTTGACCAGAATCGCCGTTCCCGTTTTCCGTCGGATGCCTTCCCGCAAATAGGTCGAATTGGTCACAAAGAGGTCGTCCCCCACCAGCTGGACGCGGTTACCGATCTCCTGCGTCATGAGTTCCCAGCCGTCCCAGTCTTCTTCGGCCAGGCCATCCTCGATCGATACGATCGGGTACCGGTCGACCAGATCCTTGTAGTACTCGATCATCTCCCGGGGGGAGAAGACCTTCCCTTCACCTTCCAGATGGTATTTCCCTTCCCGGTAGAATTCGGAGCTGGCCGCGTCCAGCGCCAGAGAAACATCCTCTCCGGGCTCGTATCCCGCCTCCCGGATAGCCCTCAGCAGAAGGAGAAGGGCCTCTTCATGGGAACGGAGGGACGGAGCGAAGCCTCCTTCGTCTCCCACCATCGTCGGAAGACCGTCGTGATGCAGGATCTTCTTGAGAGTCCAGAAGATCTCCGACCCGGCCCGGATCGCTTCCGAACAGGAGGAGGTGCCATGAGGAACGATCATGAACTCCTGAAAATCAAGATTGTTGTCGGCATGGGCACCGCCATTGATGATATTCATGAAAGGCGTCGGCATCGTCCTGGCGGTGACGCCTCCGAGTGAGCGGTAAAGGGGAAGGTCCCTTTCTTCCGCAGCCGCCCTGGACACCGCCATGGAGACACCCAGGATAGCATTGGCGCCCAGAACACCCTTGTTCGGCGTACCGTCGACCGCCTTGAGGGTTTCATCCACCAGGGCCTGGTCTTCGGCGGGCAGACCGAGGACAGCTTCCCGGATGACGCCCACCACATTGGAGACGGCCATTCGGACACCTTTCCCATGGAACCTGGCCGATTCCCGATCCCGAAGCTCGATGGCTTCCCGGGATCCGGTTGAAGCGCCGGACGGAACGATGGCCGACCCCGTCGCGCCGCTTTCCAGGAGAACCTCGACTTCAACCGTGGGATTTCCACGGGAATCCAGAACTTCCCTCGCGTGAATCTCTTCAATCCCGCTCATGCGTTCTCCTTAGTCCCCCTGTTTTCCCGCCCCGGTCGCAGGCGGGTCAAAAGGGACCTGTCCGCCAAAATCCTGTTCGGCGTAGTGGTTGTGGCATTGGGCGCAGGCCCGTCCCCGGATGGGCACCCCCTGGTGCGCATCCCGGTCATAACCGTGAACATGGCATTTGATACAATTTTCGTTCGGAACCACTCCGGCCACATACTGTCTCGCCGGTCTGGGCGTCCCCCAGAAATGCACCGCAAGTTCGTGAAGCCCATCCATCTGGGCGGCTATGGCACCTGGAACGCCGGCCCCCGAATGGCACATAATGCAGTCCGGATGATGCTTCGAAGCGCCGGACGACTGGAACGTGCGGCCATAATACTTCATTTCATGGCAGGAAACGCAAAAACCCGGATGGGCTTCCAGAAGCCGGCCTCCGCCGGAAAGCGCCCCTCCCAGAATCAGGAGGACGCCTCCAACGTAAAGGAGCCCGGGAATGGATCGGAACAGCTTTGTGGCCACGCCGTGCCCCCCCTTTTCCGGCCCCAGAAAACGCTAGCGATGACCCGTAGACAGATCTGTACCGCTGTAGGAGACGAGTTTCCTGGACCAGTGCCACCGTCCGTCGTCGGCCCACCCTCCTTCCGCGATCAGCCCCAGGTCGGGTACGTAATAGTCATAGAGTATCTGGGGGCTCTTCCGGCGGATCAGGTCATAGGTGATCCGTCTTTTCACTA
>DAHWKF010000013.1 GCA_027343785.1 Leptospirillum sp.
AAACCCCGGCAAATTCCCGGAAAATCTCCTGAATCATTCCTTCCACCAGATAGAGAAACTGATCCATGGTCAGAAATGAGGCTTCGATATCCACCTGTGTAAATTCAGGCTGCCGATCCGCTCTCAAGTCTTCGTCCCTGAAACATCGGGCAATCTGGTAGTACCGTTCGAGTCCACCGACCATGAGGATCTGCTTGAACAGCTGAGGGGATTGGGGGAGGGCGTAAAATGAACCCCTCTCCAGACGGGAGGGAACCAGAAAATCACGGGCGCCTTCAGGTGTGGAGCGTGTCAGAATGGGTGTTTCGATTTCCCAGAAGGCGTGATCGTGCAGGTAGTTCCGGATGAAATGGGTCAGATCCGCACGAAGCTTGAGGGATCGCCTCAAAGGTTCGCGCCGCATGTCCAGATAACGGTAGGTAAGTCTTAGTGTTTCCGAGACTTCAACCCGTTCATCGATGGGAAAAGGAGGTGTCGGACAGGTGTTCAGAACATGAATATCGTGAGCTGCGATTTCAAGAGATCCCGTCGGGATAGCGGAATTTCGGGTGCCCTCTGGCCGGGTCTGGATGATCCCGTGGAGGGAGACCACCCACTCGTCTCTGAGTGTCTTCGCCAGTGCCCCAAGGACGGGGTTCGTGTCGGGGTTGACGACAACCTGAACGATGCCTGACCGGTCGCGAAGATCAAAAAAAAGCAACCCCCCATGATCCCGGACCGTCTGTACCCATCCCGCCAGGGTGACCGGTGCGCCGGGTGCAAGGGTTGTCACATCCAAAATGGGGTGGGAACGATACATGTCCAGCTCCGTTAAGATTGATGGGGGTGGTTTTTACCGGGTTGGCGAGGACTTCCTGAGCCGGGTCTCCTTGGAGGAAGCTGTTTTCGGGGATTTCCTTCTGAAGAAGGAAAGGTCCGGGTGCGCTTGTCTCCCGCCCCCCGGGGGTCTTCCCGCCGGCTGGCGGAGCGACCGGTTGGCTTTCCCCTGAAGCCTTCTTCCAATGGATGATCCGGACGATATCCGGTCCCGGATGGACGATTCTCCTGTTTTTTGCTTCCCTGGAATCGGGCGTTGGCGGGACGGGAAGAATGTTCCCGATGGTCCCGCGGGGAAGAGGAGCGGTTGTCGTCCCTTCCGGATGAGGCGAAGCGGGATCTCTCCGTGGACGGACGGAAGCGTTTTCCTTCAGGCCTGTCCGAAGATTCCTGGAACCGTGCGTTGGCGGGACGGGGAGAATGTTCCCGATGGTCTCTCGGAGGAGCGGAGCGGCTGTCGTCCTTTCCGGATGAGGCGAAGCGGGATCTGCCTGTGGACGGCCGGAAAGGCTTTCCTCCGGACTTGTTCAAAGGGGACTGGGGTTCGCGCCGGTGGCTTGAACGGCGATCCGTTTTTCCGGAGAAACGATTCGGATTCTCGTTTCTGTCAGCAAATTTGTCCTGTTGTGACGGAACGAAGTCCTCTCCGCTATCAGGATGATGAGGATGGGTGGCATCTTTTCCGTTCCGGTGAGAAAACAGGGTACGGGGTCTGGATGTGTCTTTGTTGCGTCCACGTGGTGCTTCGGGACGGCCGGATATCAAGGAAGAGGCGGGCTCTTTCTTTTTCCAGCGGGCCCCGGAGAGCAGAAGATCGATTTCTTCCGGCGTCACCAGACGGTATTCTCCTGGCTCCAGTCCGGAAAGGTCCAGATTTCCGAAAGCAATCCGGGTCAGTTTCAATACAAAATAGTTCAGCGTGTCAAACAGCCTGCGGACTTCCCTGTTCCGCCCTTCCGTCAAGGTAATCCGGTACCAGGAGTTCGTCTGGGTCAATCTTTCCTGTTCGAGTTCAAGAGGCTGGACAGGTCGCCCGTCGAGACGGATTTTTCCCGTTTTCAGGCGTTCCAGATGGGCGGGAGAAAGAACCCCCTGGATTTTGACAAGATAGGTCCGGGGCACTTCATAACGGGGGTGGAGAATCCTTTGAGCCAGATCTCCGTTGTTGGTCAGGAGGAGGACTCCTTCCGTCTGGATGTCGAGCCTCCCCACATGGATCAGGGGGTTGATCTGGGGAAAGAACTCCTTGAGGGTTGTTTTCCCGTGGGGATCATGGAGGGTCGATACCACACCTTTCGGCTTGTAAAAAAGAAACAGGAAGGGCTCCGCCTCGACCGGAACTTTCTTGCCGTCCACTGTGACCTGGTCGGTTTCCGGATGAACCTTTGTTCCCGGCACCGTAACGACAGATCCGTTGACCCTGACGAGGCCTCCACGGATCATCTCCTCGGCGTTTCTCCGGGAAGCCAGACCGCGATGGGCCAGAAGTTTCTGTAACCTGACCAGGCCAAGCTGGTCTAATTCAGGTTCATGGTTGGGGGGGGACAAGGTCTTTTCCATTCTACTCCCATTCAATGGTTCCGGGAGGTTTGGGGGAGATATCGTAGACGACCCTGTTGACACCCCTGACCTCTGCAATGATGCGGTGGGAGAGTTGCGCAAGAAGGGTGTGGGGAAGCTCCGCCACATCGGCGGTCATGCCGTCCTGACTCGAGACGGCACGGATGGCTACCACGTTTTCGTAGGTGCGCTGGTCCCCCATGACGCCAACCGACTGAATGGGGAGCAGGACGGTAAAGTATTGCCAGAGCGTGGCAGCAATAGCCTGGCGTCCGATTTCTTCACGGACAATCCGGTCGGATTCCCGGACCATCCGGAGACGCTCCGGGGTAATGGCCCCGATGATGCGGATGGCCAGGCCGGGTCCAGGGAACGGCTGCTTTTTGATAAAGGTCTCGGGAAGGCCCAGCTGGGTTCCGAGGCGTCGGACCTCGTCCTTGAACAGGTCCCTAAGGGGCTCGACCAGCCGGAACGGGTTTTTTTTGGGAAGTCCACCCACATTATGGTGGGACTTGATCATGCTGGAAGGCCCCTTGTGGGAAACGCTCTCGATCACGTCCGGATAAAGGGTTCCCTGGGCCAGGTAACGGGGCCGAACCGGCAGGCTCAGGGCTTCCGACCAGAAAACGTCGATGAAGGTCTTTCCGATGATTTTCCTTTTTCTCTCGGGATTCCGGACGCCTTTCAGCCGATCCAGAAAGATCTTCCCTGCATCGACCGGCGTCAGGGGGAGCCCCAGTCCCTGGAGGTCCCTGATGATCTGTTCCGATTCTCCCATCCGCATCAACCCGTTGTCGACATAAAAGGCCTGAAACCGGTCCCCCAGCGCCTTGTGGCAAAGAAGCGCCGTGACGGTGGAGTCGATGCCTCCGGAAAGGGCGCATATCAGATGATCTTTTCCGACTGTCTCACGGATGCTGGCAATCTGACGCTCGATATATCCCGAAAGCGTCCAGTTCGGGCGAATGCCGGAGATTTCCAGCAGGAAGGTCCTGAGAAAATCGGTGCCATGAAGGGTCTGGGTGACTTCAGGATGAAACTGGACGCCATAAAGGCGATTTTCGCCATCTTCCATAGCCGCGACGGGGGTCGTCCGGGTTCTTCCTGTTTTCCGGAAGCCTTTGGGAAGACTCAGGAGGGCGTCTCCGTGGCTCATCAGAACGGGAGACTGGTCCGCCAGGGAGCGCCAGAGGGAAGAAACCTCTTTTTCAGGGTGGAAAGGGGTGACACCGTATTCCCTGATTTCGGCCGGGACAACCTTTCCTCCCAGGAGGTGCGCCATCAGCTGCATGCCGTAGCAGATACCGAGAACGGGTACGCCCAGTCGAAATATGCCGGGGTCCACGGTCGGCGCAGCCGGATCAAAAACCGATGCCGGACCGCCGGACAGAATGATCGCCTTGGGGTTTCGTTGGCGGATTTCGGCCGCAGTTTCCCGGGGAGGATGGACCTCGGAGTAGATCTCCAGTTCCCGGACCCGCCGGGCAATGTTTTGCGTCAGTTGGGATCCGAAATCGATAATGATGACCGGATCGGGCGTTAAGTTCGACATGTATGACCGTTCTCTGGCAAAGGGGGAAAACGCAGCCGGGGATCAGACCTCTTCCCAGTCCTGCCGATAGTTGGGGGCTTCCTTTGTGATGATGACATCGTGCACATGGCTTTCCCGGAGGCCTGCAGAGGATATCCGGACGAATTTGGCCTTTTCCTGCAAATCCTGAATCGTCCGGCATCCACAATATCCCATTCCGGAGCGGAGACCTCCTGCCAGCTGGTAGACCAGATCGGACAGTTTCCCCTTGTGCGGAACCCTTCCCTCGATACCTTCCGGAACCAGTTTCCGGGAGGAGGCATCCTGGCCGTACCGGTCTGCCCCGCCCCTCTCCATGGCGCCGATGGACCCCATGCCTCGATAGGTCTTGTAAGAACGTCCCTGGAACAGGACCGTTTCACCGGGAGACTCTTCTGTTCCGGCAAAAAGAGACCCCAGCATGACGGCCGACGCGCCTGAGGCCAGGGCCTTTGTGATGTCTCCCGAATACTTGATGCCACCGTCCGCCACGACATGGATGCCATGTTTTCTGGAGATCCGCGAAACGTTGGAAATGGCGGTGAGCTGGGGGACTCCGGCACCCGCGACGATCCGGGTCGTGCAGATCGAGCCCGGACCGACCCCGACCTTGAGAATATCCACGCCGGCCTTGATCATGGCCTCGGCCGCCTCTCCGGTCGCGATATTTCCCGCCATCACAGGCGTTTTCGGAAAAAGGTCCTTGATGGCCCGGATGACCTGGAGGACGGCCTTTGAATGGCCGTGAGCCGTATCCACAACAAGGAGATCAACCTGGCTCTTGACCAGGAGCCTGGCCCGTTCAATGGCCCCTTCTCCGACACCGACGGCGGCTCCGACAAGCAGCCGACCCCTTTGATCCTTGGCGGAATTGGGATATTTGATCTTTTTTTCAATGTCCTTGATGGTAATCAGACCTTGAAGCTCATTTTTATCATCGACGACCGGAAGTTTTTCGATGTGATGCTTCTGGAAGAGTTCCTTTGCGACCTCTAGGGTTGTCCCCACAGGGGCGGTGACGAGGTTCCGGCTGGTCATGACTTCGGAAACCTTCCGGCTTCCGTCCATTTCGAACCGGAGGTCCCGGTTGGTCACGATGCCGACCAGTTTCCGGTTTTTGATGACGGGAATTCCGGAAATGCGGTAGGTCGCCATGATGTTCAGGGCTTCGTGGACGGTCTGTTCCGGACGGATGGTGATCGGATCCGTAATCATCCCGGATTCCGATTTCTTGACCTTGTCGACTTCGTGGGCCTGTTCTTCCGGGGAAAGGGCGCGGTGAATGATGCCGATGCCGCCTTCACGCGCAAGGGCAATGGCCAGCCGGGCTTCCGTAACGGTATCCATGGCGGAAGAGACGATCGGGATGTTCAGGAAGATACCAGGGGAGAGCTGAATGCTCGTTTCAACTTCATGGGGCAGCAGTTCGGAGTACTGGGGAATGAGAATGACGTCATCAAAAGTCAGCCCCAAGGGTATTTGATCTTCCAGCACGACCGGCCTCTCCAACGATGTATGTTCATTTTTGTATCTTCCAATCATACATGAGCCGGATCGGGGTGGTCAATGAAATGGCCCGTTTCGCAGCAGAATTGCCTGCCCGGAGCGGTGTCAAGGCAGGCAATTTCCGGAAGCTTCGGCGGGGAACGATTGATGCATCGACTGCGGCAGAAGGAGGATTCAGTTTTTTAAAAAGGGAAAAACGAGTCTTTTTTCATCGTCCGGCAAGGAAAACAGGGCGGGATGGGACGGGTCGAGAAATTCCAGATCCTTGAAATCAAATCCCGGGCAAACGGTACACATCACCAGGGAAAACGAACCCAGCGAGCGCGCGGCCTGCCAGGTGGCCGGGGCGACGGGGAATGCCGGATCGGCCCCATCCTCCATCCCAAGGATATGCCTCCGGATTGTCCGAAAATCGGGAGAGACCGTATGCAGTTCGAGGGGATCTCCTAAAACGAATTGCCAGACCTCCTCAGACCGGATCCGGTGCCAGGCGCTTCTTTCCCCTTTTTTGAGAAGGTAGTAAATGATCGTCACACCCGGACGGAGCCCCATGCCCGGGTAGGGGACCGAAACAGGAGAGCGGTAAATCTCACGGAAGTGCCCCCCTTCCGGATGGGGGACAAGAGCGAGTCGCGAAATGAGATGATCCGCGTTGTCTTGAGGGCTCTCAGTCTTCATTTCCATCCTTCTGCCCCTCGGCTGGCAGATGGTCGAGCAGACCCCGTTCGAGCAGATCGACAAACCACTGCGCGGTTCGCCCGGACCGGGAGGCCCGGCGCATGGCGAAAAGTCGCGCCCGTTCCATGATGCCCTGAACCGTGTCGGGGGGGTGCGAAGGGGAGGGTGGTCCCAGAGACCCGTCCGCAAGGGATACGGGACGGACGGTGCCAGGGGGCAGGATCTTCCGTGACAAGCATTTGGCGATCACCATGTCCAGAAAAACCTCCAGGGAAGGTTCCGTAACGGTGAGCGTCAGGCCGAATCGGTCCCAGAGGGCCAATGAATCATCCCGCGTCTCTCCGGGATGGAGGGCGTCATCCCGCCGGGAAAAAGACTCCGATATCAGATGGCGGTGGTTGGATGTGACCACCAGGCCGACATTGGTCGGGAGACTGGCGATCCCGCCGTCCAGGAAGGCCCTGAACTGGTGGAAATTCGGGTCTTCCGTCGGGAAGTACAGGTCGTCGAAGAAGAGAAGAAAAGCTTCTTTCCTGTCGCCAAGGGTGTCCACGAGGGGAAGAAGGTGGGGAATGCCATCCCGGTCAATCTGTACCAGGCGGCAAAAAGGAGGGCCACCGGCGGTATGACGGGCATTGATCTGCCGCCAGGCTTCGAGAACCATCGACGTTTTTCCCGTCCCCCTGAATCCGTGAACCAGCGTCGAAACAGGGGATAGTCCCGCATGGAGACATTCCAGATTCTTCCGCAGCAACCCCAGCGGGGATTCGAGGCCAACAAGCCCTTCCCGGGGGGTCGGCCGGGGATGACGGACGGGGTAAAGCAGGGGATGATCCCGCCCTTGGGACAGGACCCGAAAGGCGGGCGCGTCCGTGTCGAGCGCTATCCCGAAAGCTTCCAGAAAATCCATTTCAGCAAGCCGTCAGTTTAGAGGTAGGGTTCAATTGTGCTGGATTCCGAATTTCCTGTCTGCTGGCTTTCGTCGTATTCGCTTCGCTTGAAGAGGAGCAGATCGAAGAGTCGTCCCGCCTGACTCTTGAGAGAGGGGGATTCCAGAAGAAACTGCCGCTCTTCCGGAGAAAAAGGCAGGAAGGCGGACCAATGGTGCACCAGCGCTTCGGGATCGAGTGTGGAGTCCCGGATCCAGGAAAGCTCCCTGTTCAAATCAAGCAAGGACAAGGTTTCTTCAAGGGACTGTGAAAGCCGGTCGAATTCGACGGGTGAGAGCGGATGCTTGGCGAAAGTTTCGTTCAGGGTCACTTCGGCCTTGCGGAAAACCGAAGGTTCGAGCTCCTGCTCGATGGTGAAGGAGGAAAGTCCGAGCAGGGTAATGTAGTACCGACCGTCCGACAGACGGTTGCTCTGGATGATCCGTCCGACACATCCCGTTTTTTCGATGGGAGGAAATTTGTCGTACTGCTCCTCCCATCCTTCTTTCAGCAGGACCATGCCGACCAGACTGTCCGTCCGGATGGCTTCGGATACAAGCGCCCGGTATCTCGGTTCAAAAATATGGAGCGGACGCAGCGTTTTCGGAAAAAGGACAACGTTTGGAAGAGGGAAGAGGGGGATTGTCAGTTTCATGTTGATCCTTTCGGTCTTACACCCGTCCATCAGGTTTGCCTGGCCTGTCAAGATCAATCGGCGTTCGGGAATATCCTGTTTACAAAAAAATCAGTCTTCCTCAAGCAGTTCGTACCCTCCCGGAGTCTGCCGGATAACCCCTTTCTCGTCGGGAAACGCGACTCCGAAAAGAGAGAGGTGGCCAAACCAGACCTGCGTGGCGGAATCGTACCGATAAACCTTGATGGTTCCGGAGACCCGTTCGGACAGGTGCGTCATTGCGTCATTGAACGTGGCGTACACCCCGATCCGGAGAAGATGATGGCTTTCGACCAGCTCCTTCTGAAAACTTCTGGATTTGAGGTGTTCTTTTCCCCAGAATGTAAAAACCACCATCAGGATGACCAGAAGGACGCCCATCAGCTTGATCTGGGTCAGCGTTTGATGAATGGCCACCGACCAGGAACTTTGGGATTCGTCTTTGTCGATCTTGGCCATGTCTTTGTCGGTCATCGGATTCCTGTTTTCTTGTCGGCCGGAAGCCGCGGATGCGATAGGGAGGTGAGTCCTCCTCCTTCTTAATGATAGACTTTCCGTCAACCCCGTGGCAATCAGCAGGCGTGTATAACCGGAGCGACCGGCATGCCTGTCGGGAAAACCCGTCGAAAGGAGACTGATTTGTGGTCCAGTATGCCGTAGCTCTTCCCTCCATGTCGCCGGTATTGGCCAGATTGTGGAAATGTCTGATGGACGAGGAATCCCCTCCCCTCGTTAAGGCCGGAGCGGACGGAGAACGCGCGTGCGCGTTGACCATCCGCCAGATGCTGGAAGACCCCACGCGTTGCGCGGGCTTTGTGGCCATCAATGACGGGGAATCCGTCGGATTTATCCTGGGGTACACCTACGCGCGTCCCTATGGACTTCCGGCGAGCATCGGGCAGATTCTCCACTGGTATGTCGTACCGGCATTCCGCGGGAGGGGCATCGGAAATTCGCTCTATGAGCGGCTCTGGGGATGGTTTTCAGGACGCAAGGTCGAGATGGTCGAGGTGATGGCCCGTGACGAACCCGCCCGTGACCGGGCGTGGGTCTCCCGGGGATACGTCTCCACCCTGCGCGTTTACGCGACCCTTGTGGAGAAGCAGTTTCAGGAACCCGGGAAGGGCTAGCTTCAGTCCTCTCGAGATCCCTCTTCCTTGACCCGGTGCCGTGCGGAGAGGGTTTTCTGCTTCTGGTACATGGATTCGATTTCCCGGACGGACGTGGCGTCCTGAGGGTCCTTGTCGGCCCGCGGGGGGGCGGTCATGCGCGGAAAACGGAGAGCGTACCCCTCCTCGCCGTCCCTCCGGCCGCACATATGCTGGGGGGACCGTGTAATGTCATCGGCCCTGACGGTAACGACAAATTTCGGCTCAACCCAGAAATCCGGCACGATTTCGCTCAGAACCGAATGGGGACGCTCGGGAACGACCGTTTCGTCCAGTGCGCCCCGGAGGGCGACCCACTCTTCTTCCGTCAGGCCCGAACCGATCCGGGCGATCGATACAAGCCGGTCCAGTTCAGCGTCGTAAGCTGCCGTCAGCACGGCTCCGATGCCGAGCCGGGTCCGCTGACCCTTTCCCCGGTAATATCCGATCACGACGAGATCCAGCGTGTCGGAAAGGGCGTCCTTGTAACTTTTCTTCAGCTTGATCCAGTTGAAGTTCCGAGAGCCGGCCGTGTATGTGCCTTCCCTTCGTTTGGCGATGATTCCCTCGAACCCTTCTTCAAGGACCTCGTCAAAAAAGTGATCGATGACGGAAGGGTGATCGGCCATGATCATGCGGGATGTTCCGAAAACACCGGTCGGGGCGACCTCCATTTCATCCACTGCGAAGGCGTGTGTCGGAAAAATTTTTTCCAGTTGTTCGCGCCTTTTCAGAAAAGGCTGCTCCAGCCAGCTTTCTCCGTCCAGGAACATCAGATCGAAAACCAGCATCTTGAGAGGGATTTCGTCGGACTTCTCCTTGACGTTATGTTTTCTCTTCCGGGTGATCGTCACCTGGAAAGGATGGTAGCCTCCGGTTTCGGGGTTGTACCCGAGGGCTTCCCCTTCGAAGATGGCCGGGCGGGTTCCGAACAGGGTCCGTGTAGCGGCCACGATTTCCGGAAACATGAGGGTGGTCTCCTCCAGGTTTCGGGAAAAAACCTGCACCCTGTCTCCATCGGTATGTACCTGGCAACGGAATCCGTCGTATTTGCTTTCCACCGGGCAGGCGCCGATCTTTTCGAATATTTCCTCTCCGGAGGAGAGCCTTTCGCACAGGGCCATCCTGATCGGAAATCCCGGGGATGGTCGCAGGCACCGGACGCCTTCGATCCCTTGCTCTCCCAGGATTGTGGCGATCCGGCCCAGGTCCGAACAAAGGTTGTATCCGTTCTCGATCGGTTTGCGAGCCGGCTTTCCGCCCTGCCATTGGGAAAGTGCGTCGATGATGGTGGCATCTCCGACTCCGAGGCGCAGTTTGCCGACCACAAAGCGTGCCACAAATCGGGTGGAGAGAGGGGAAAGTTTCAGGAAGAGATCCGCCAGCGACCGGATTTTCTCCTCCTGGGATCCTTCACCTTCCTGTCGAGAGAGGCTTTCCATTGTTTCAAAGACCCGGAGAAAGGGGAGAGACTCCCCTTTCCGCCCGATAAAAACGGTTTCGGCAAGGTTCCCCATGTCCCCCAGATTCCCGAGCAATGTCTCGGGGGAGGTCTCCAGGGGAATCCCGGCGTCCTTGGCGGCGCGAGCAATCGCCCGGAGAACCAGTCGGGTCGACATGCCTGTCTCGCCTCCCCGGAAAGGGGGGTTGAGCTGCCCCTGGACGAGATAGACAAATGGACCCCTCTCCCGGTTGTCGAGAACCTTGAGAAACTCGCCGAGTTCCCGGGCCATATCAAGACGTCCGGAAAGGCCCTCCAGAATCTTCAGGCATTCGCAGACCCGTTCGATGGATGTGGACAATCCGTTCTCCTTTTTGTCAAACATCTGTGATCTTTGTCCTTTCGGACCCACTCGGGTTAGAATATAGATGATGGGTCCACTAAAAGACGCTGTTCCTCTTGACCGGAGATAGCTTGATGAAACAAGACCGAAAGGGCTGCCTGTCGCCTTCTGTATCCAAGGGGAAAACCAATGAGAACTGATTTTTTTTCTGCCGGGAATCACCGGATCGGTTTGAGCAGATTGCCCGGGGCCTTGTGTCTGCTGTTCCTGGGCGCGTGCGCGTTTAACTTCAACGGAACCCAGATATCCCCACCATCGGAAGCCCACCAGTCGTCCGGCAAGGGCCAGATGTCCCCCCCGGACACTCCGCTACCGATCGCTTCCGAAGATTCCCCTGCGACAGGGCGGGCGGAAAGCCCCCTGGGCCTCCAGCCCATGGGGGGAGACCAGAGCCCCGCTTCGCAGCTGATGTCGGAAGGAACGCTCGGTTATCTTCTCGACCACCTGTTCGGAGGATCCAGCCCCCATATTTCTGCGCCCTATCTTCCGCAGCCGGGTTACAGTACGACGACCGCCGGGGGTGTGCCTGGAGGGCTTTGGCCAGGAAACTGGTGGATCCAGGGGCAGGGAGGCGGATACAACCTGACCCACCTGCCCTGACTCCGGAAGGCTCAGCTCATGAACTGGAACAACTATTTGCGGGACGGTTTGCCTGAATCGGCAGGCGGTTTGGTCGAGCCGGAAGCCCTGAGTCGCGCAGACCAGTCCATACGGGCCTTGTCCCACTGCGCTTTTTTGAGGATTCCCTGAACCCGGGAAAGGGAACTGATCGCATCCAGCGTGAGCTCTCCCCTCAGATCGGACAGCCGACGAATGGATGGACGGACCTTGTCCAGCGGGATGGGGTAGGTTCCCACATCATGGGAAAGGGTTCCCGCAACCCGGCCCATCTCCCGTCCAAGGCTCTGGCTCTTGAGTTTGAAGTCAACCCGGATGTCCCGGAGTTCCTGGACCTGGTCCTGGGTCAGCCCCAGATTTTTTTGCTGGTTGCCCAGCCAGGACAGGAACATGTCGGTTGAGATCACGCTGTTCTGTACGGGATCCAGCTCCCCCGCCCTTGCGTCAGATCCCGGAGCCATCGCCAGGGTTGCCAGGAGGAAAAGGCAAGAAAGGGTGACCCCCAGGCATCTTCCGGGGAGGGGTTTTCCACCACGGTGTTGTCTTGTCTGATTCATGTTCGACCTTTCCCGTTTTATGGACACGTGAAAAACCGGTCCGACTAGAGGGTGGATTCTTTCGGTTTGTTCCGGTCCGAAGCGGCGGCCGGGACATCGGGCAATACGAAGGACGCAAAGCACCCGGGCTTCCCTTTATGCAAAATTTGCTGGAAGATAGATCGCCAATGAATATAGTATACCGCCATGGCAGCTGTCACCTATCAAAACCTCTTCAGCCTGACTCCTGAACGGAATCTCCGTTGACCGGCAAACTCCTTCTGCCCCTTCTGGGGGGGACAGCCCTGGGGCTCCTGTTCCAGCGACACGCCTGGACAGGTTTTCTCTGGTGGCTGGCTCCTGTCTGCTTTCTTCCCTTGTGGAACGGAATCCGGACGACCCTCGGCAAGGCGTTCGGCAGCGGATTTGTTTTCGGATTCGGAACGAATGTCGCCGGTTTGTTCTGGCTGGTCCACACCATGGTCCATTATGGTCATGTGCCCTGGGCTCTCGCCATTTTTGGCGATTGTCTCCTGTCGGCCTATATGGCGCTGTTCGTGGCCGTCTTCTGGACGGGAGTCGTGTTTTTCAGGAGAACCCTGCCGTCATGGGGGATCCCGCCCGTAGCGGCAATGCTCTGGGTCCTTGCGGAAGGGTTCCGGGGAATCCTGTTCACCGGGTTTCCCTGGAATCCCCTGGGCTCCCTTCTTTTCGGTCATCCTCCGTTTCTGGGGGTAGCTTCCCTGGCCGGTACAACCGGGCTGTCCTTCCTGATGGTCTTGGTGGCGGGTTTTCTGGGGGAAGGGCAGGCGTCGTCCCTGGAGGGGAATTTTTCCCGGGCCGTCATCGGTTGCCTGTTGCCCTTGACTCTCATCGTTTCTCTCTGGTCTTTTCTCGGCGGGAGGGAACTCCGGAACTTTCCGGAGAAGGGAGCGCCCATCCGGGTTGCCCTGGTCCAGGGAAACATCCCCCAGGACCGGAAATGGACACCCGCATTTTTGCGTCATACCGTCGACCATTATCTGGATCTCAGTCGTCAGGCCCTTTCCGAGCAGGCGCAAGTCATTCTCTGGCCCGAGACAGCTCTCCCTCTCGTTCTGGACGATCCCCCTCCGGGCCTTGGAGAGAAACTCCGCGAGATCACCGCCTTCCCCGTCCCGGTGGTGACGGGTACGCTGGGGCTCGTCCGGACCGGAAAAAATGAAAGACTGGCGTTCACAAACGAAGCTGCGGGATTCGACGGATCCGGAAGACCGGTTCTCCGATATCGAAAAATGCATCTTGTGCCGTTCGGAGAATATATCCCTTTGCCCTGGCTGTTCGGATGGCTGCGTTCGATGACCGGTATCACCGGTGACATGGTTGCCGGCAAAAAACCGGTCATCTTTTCCTTTCCCGCCGGAACAGGGGTCGTCCGGATGGCGCCGTTCATTTGCTACGAGGCCCTCTACCCCTCCCTGGTCCGGAAAATGGCCCTGCGTCGTCCGGACTTTCTGGTCGTACTTTCGGACGATGCCTGGTTCGGTCGTTCCGACGCCCCTTACCAACTTTTCCGGCAATCTCTCCTGCGGTCGGTCGAAAACGGAATCCCACTTATCCGGGTCGCCAATACCGGCCTGTCGGGAGTCATGGAGCCCAACGGGGTCCTGCTGGGCAAGACTTCACTTTTTACCCGCCAGGAGGTTACAATCACTGTCCGTCAGAACCGGCGGGCAACGTTTTACCGCCTTCACGGAGAGTGGGTGTTTCGCCTTTCCCTCCTTTTCATCCTGTTCCTTCTGGCCTGGTCGTCATTGGGCCGGGCCCCTGAAAATCCGAAAGAAAGGACCGTTTCATGAGCGTGGAAACAATCGAATCCCTGAGAGAACGTTTCGAAGGGGAAGAGCAGAGAATCACCCAGATCCGGAGGCATCTTTGACACGGACAGACTGATTGTGACGCTTGAACAGATCGACGCCCAGACCCAGTCCCCCGATTTCTGGAAAGATTCCGACCGGGCCCGTAAGCTTCTCCGGGAAAAAAGCCAGCTCGAAAAACGTCTGGAACTGATCCGGAGCCTCGAACGGGAAGAGTCTGACATCCGCGCTCTGATTGAAATGGCGAACGATCCCGACTTTCTCGAAGAGCTTTCCCGCCGCGTTCCGGAGTTTTCGGAGACAGTCAGGACGTTTGAGCTCGAGGAAATCCTGTCGGACGAAAAGTCCGACAACCCCGCTATCATGGAAATTCACCCCGGTGCCGGAGGGACCGAATCCCAGGACTGGGCGCAGATGCTTCTGCGGATGTATGTCCGATGGGCCGAACGGCACGGCATGACGGTCGAGATGATCGATGTGCAGTCCGGGGACGAGGCCGGAATCAAGAGCGCGACGGTCCTTTTCCGGGGGGAACACGCGTTCGGTTATCTCTCGTCGGAGTCGGGCATCCACCGGCTCGTCCGGATTTCCCCGTTTGATGCCAACAAGCGCCGTCACACCTCTTTCACCTCCGTGTTCGTCTATCCGGAACTCGAAGACGACGTTCCGATCGATATCCGGGACGAGGATATCCGGATCGACACCTTCCGGGCGTCATCCGCTGGCGGCCAGCATGTGAACAAGACGTCGTCCGCCGTCCGGCTGACCCACATGCCGACCGGCATCGTCATTTCGAGCCAGAACGAACGCTCCCAGATCCAGAACCGCGAGATGGCATTCAAGGTCCTCCGGGCTAAACTGTTCGAACTGGAAGAAAAACGGAAGAAGGAAGAGCTCGACAAGATTTCCGGGGCCCAGAACAAGAAGGAGATCGGTTGGGGGCACCAGATCCGCTCCTACGTCCTTCAACCCTACCAGTTGATCAAGGATCACCGTACGGGGATCGAAACCGGGAAGGTGTCGGATGTGCTCGACGGGGATCTGGACTTGTTCATCCGAGGGTATCTGCTGGCCCGATGGAACGGGACGCTCGGCACTCACCAGGACACGGACGTTCCGGAAGACTAAAAACCCACACAATCCGGTTGTCGCCCAATCACATCAGGAGGACGGACCTTGATCCGGCATTCCAAGGAGGACGGATGAAACCCCATGACATCGACCATTTGTTCCTGCAACTGGTGGACGCGCTTTCCCGCGGCGTCGTGCCGGAAGTGGTCTTCCGGGCTCCGGGGGACACACACTGGCAACCGATGACCGACATATTCGAGACGGAAGACACGCTCGTCATCAAGATGGAGCTGGCGGGTGTCCACAAGGACGACATCACGATCTCCCTCGACGGGGACCGGCTGGTTGTCCGGGGCCACAGGAAGGACGACTCCCAGAAGAAGAGGAACTACCTCCAGATGGAAATCAACTACGGAGAGTTCGAGCGGGTTTTTTCGATCCCCCCCGGACTGGACCCCTCATCGGTCCGGGCGGAATTTCCCCTGGGTTTTCTTCGGATCACGCTCGGCCGGATTCCTCCCAAGCCGGTTGTCATCGTCCCCGTCGGAGAAGGGAAAGGAGACGGTCGTGGCTGAAGAAATGCTTCCCACTCCGGAGGAGTGCCCCGTCGTGGTCATGTCGGAAACGGTCGTCTTTCCGCATATCCTCTCTTCGCTCGCGTTTCATGATCCAAAATCCCTGGCGGCGATCGACGAAGCGATGAACCGGGAGCCGAAAATGCTGGTGTGCGTCGGCCGCAGGCCACCCGAAAACGGGGAGGCCATGGAGGAGAACCAGCCGGAGGCCGACCGCATTTACCGGATTGGGACGATGGTGCTGATTCACAAGCTTCTCCGGATACCCGCCGGTGGACTGGCCATCATGGTCCAGGGGTATCGTCGCGTCCGTATTCTGGAGGTGATCCAGGAAGAACCGCTTGTCCGGGCAAGGATCGAACCCGACCCCGAGTCGGAAGAGCGGGGAGGCAATGTTGAAGCCCTGATGCGGACGATCCTCGGCCAGGTGAAGAAACTGGCCGCCATGGCCCCCTACCTGCCCGACGAGTTCGAGACGATGGCGCTGAATATCGACAACCCCCACCATCTGGCCTATCTCGTCGTGACCTTCCTGAAAATGCCCATCCAGGAAAGGCAGAAGTTTCTGGAAATCGACTCGGCGGAAGAAAAGCTGATGGCCCTGGCGTCCCAGCTCGAGCGGGAACTGGCTCTTCTGGAGCTTGGGGGGAAAATCAAGTCTCAAATCCAGGACGAGGTTCAGAAAAGCCAGCGGGATTTTTTTCTCCGGGAACAGGTCAAGGCGATCCAGAAAGAACTCGGAGACGGGGCCGAAGGGGAGGAGGAGATTGTCCGTTACCGGGAACGGATCGAGAAAGCGGGATTGCCGGCCGATGTCCAAAAAGAGGTGGAACGGGAAGTGGACAGGCTCGTCCGCCTCGGGAGCGGACAGTCCCAGGAGGCGGGCGTCATCCGCACTTACCTGGATACGGTGCTCGACCTCCCATGGAACCGCCTGTCGACACAGACGTTCGACCTGGAGCAAGCCCGCAGGATTCTGGACGAGGATCATTACGGACTGGAGAAGATCAAGGAACGGATTCTGGACGAACTCGCCGTTCTGGCGCGCGTCCAGGACGGGGTTTACCGGGGACCGGTCCTTTGCCTGATCGGACCTCCGGGGGTCGGAAAGACCACGTTGGGTCAATCCATCGCCCGGGCGATGGGTCGGGAGTTTGTCCGGGTCTCTCTGGGAGGCGTCCGGGACGAGGCGGAAATCCGGGGACACAGAAGAACCTATGTCGGAGCGATGCCCGGCCGGATTATCCAGGGGATGCGCAAGGCTGGAACCAAAAATCCGGTTTTCATGCTGGATGAAATCGACAAGGTCGGAGGAGATTACCGGGGTGATCCGGCCTCGGCCCTGCTGGAAGTGCTGGATATGGCACAGAACCACGATTTCAGGGATCATTACCTGGATCTTCCGTTTGACCTGTCGCGCGTGTTTTTCGTCACCACCGCCAATGTCTTCCAGACCATTCCCCCTCCGCTTCTGGACCGGATGGATCTGATCCGTCTTCCCGGATACACATGGGAGGAGAAAAGGCACATCGCCCGCAATTATCTGATCCCGCGCATCATGTCCGGCATCCGGCTGGATGCTTCCGAGTTCGAACTCACCGACGAGGCGCTGGTTCGCCTGATTCGCGGGTTTACCCGGGAGGCGGGGGTCCGGAACCTTGACCGGAAGCTGTCGACCATCCTGCGGAAAGTCCTGCGTGCGAGGACCGAACAGAAAAGGAAACGGAAGATCGTCATCGAATCCGGGTCCCTGGAAAAGTACCTGGGCAACGAATACATCGAGCCTCCCAAACGCTTGATGGAAGCTCCTCCCGGAGTTGTGACGGGATTGGCCTGGACGCCCAACGGGGGAGACGTCCTTTTCATTGAATCGGTCGCCATTGCCGGCCAGAAAGGATTTATCCTGACAGGCCAGCTCGGTGACGTCATGAAGGAGTCCGCCCGGGCCTCCCTGTCCTTCGTCCAGTCCCGGTCCCGTGCGCTGGGGATCCCCCGGGATTTTTTCATCAGGCATGAAGTCCATATCCATGTTCCCAGCGGCGCCATTCCGAAGGACGGTCCGTCGGCCGGGATCACCATGGCCAGCGCTATCGCATCGCTGGCCACCGGAATACCCGTTCCCGCAACAATCGCCATGACGGGTGAGATCGCGCTCTCCGGCCGCGTCCTTCCGGTCGGGGGGATCAAGGAGAAGCTGATCGGGGCCCGGGAAGCGGGGATCCGGGAGGTCTTCATTCCTGTCGACAACGAAAAGGATCTGGAAGACATCCCCCCGGAGGTTCGAAAGGACCTGAAGGTTCATACGGTCGTTCATATGGATGACCTCCTGAAACGACTATTTCCGATTCAGGGCCGTCTCCGGAAAGGAGTGAACAATGCCGCCTCCCCGAAAGAGGACGGACGCTCCCGCAAGAAAAGGCCGTAACACTGGGATCAAGACATCGCCGGCCAATCGTGTTTCCATTTCTCCGCCCCTGATGTCCGATGTTCTCGGCCGCCTTTCGCGCTCCATCCCGGACCCCCGTATGGAGCTGGACGCCCGCAACCCTTTCGAATTGCTGGTGGCGACGGTCCTGTCGGCCCAGTCCACCGACCGGAGGGTCAATGCGCTGACCCCGGCGCTTTTCATCCGATTCCCTGATCCGGCCAGTATGGCCGTGGCCCATCCGGAAGACCTCGAAGACCTGATTCGCCCCGCGGGATTTTTCCGGCGGAAGGCCGGACAGCTGATCCGGCTTTCCCGGGTCCTGACGGACCGATTCCAGGGAAAAGTGCCTCCCCGCATGGAGGATCTCTTGACGCTTCCCGGCGTCGGCCGGAAGACGGCGAGTGTCATCCTGGCCCACGGGTTCGGAATACCCGCCATCCCGGTGGACACGCACGTGATGCGTGTCAGCCGACGCCTGGGTCTGACCCGTTCGGACGATCCCGAAGAGATCGAAGCGGATCTGAAGCGGGAGATGGAGCCGACGGAATGGATTGCCGGGTCTGCCCGACTGCTGCTTCATGGACGCTATGTCTGCCTTGCCCGTAAACCCCTGTGCGCCGACTGTGTTCTGGCGGAGATCTGTCCTTCACGAAAAACCTGACGATCCACCGCCCGTCCGGATGATATCCATTGTCGTGGCGCGGAGGCGGGAGTAAAATATATGCAAAAGCTTTCTTTTCAACGGAATTCCATCGAGGAGGTTCAAAAATGCCGCCAGTCAACGAAGGAACAGTGGATCGGGTTCTCAGGGTTGTTTTGGGTCTGACCCTGATATCGCTGGTATTTGTCTGTCCCAAAACGCTTTGGGGCTGGATCGGGCTTCTGCCCCTGATGACGGGGCTTGTGGGTCGATGCGGGGTCTATTACCTGCTGGGTTTTTCAACCTGCCCGCTCAAGACCGGCACAAGCAAGAGATAGGAGCTTGCGGGTCTGGCCGGAGTCAGCTTTCGGGGTGCATTGACCGGTGCCGGGCCAGGACGTGCAGGGTATTGATCAGGGCCGCGTGGCTCCAGGCAAGCGGGGCGACGGAGAGCGGGTCTCCGGTGAGGGGATCGAGCTGTTCGGCCATGACCCCGGACGCGTTGCTATGGGTGAGCCCCCACCGCAGAAGGTCGTGTGCCTTTTCCAGTGATTCCGGCGTTCCCAGCTTGATGTAGCCCTGGGCCATCCAGAAGGCCGAAATGAACCAGGGGTTGCCGGGAACCCCCCGATCCCGGGATGGCTGCGACAGGTAGTAGGCGTCTCCCTCGTAGCGGGCGTATCCCCCCACCGGACCGGGTACCGCCAGACGGTCGTCGAGGCGGTGGAGGAGGGTTTTCGCCATCTCTTTTTCGGCCGGGTTTTCCATGTCGAGAAAACCGGTTTCGATCAGCGTCAGCATGCTGATATCCGGTGTCGGGTCCTGATTGACGATTTTCCCGTCATCGATCTCCACCGAACGAAAAAAATACCCTTCCGCCGGATCTCGCATCAGTTTGACCACCCCGTCCTTGATTTCATTGGCCGCCTTGATAAATGAACGGCACAAGGGCACGTCTCCGAACGATCCCGAAAAATAGGCGGCTCCCATCAGGCCGGCCCAGGTCAGGGCCGAGGTGTGCAGAAAGGTCCCGTGCCGTTCTTCCCAGAGGTCGTAGGAACCCAGGGGCAACCCTGTGGTCAGGTCGCGGTAGTCCCGGAGAAAGATGCCTGCGGGCTTGATGAGCTTTTTGTAGAGGGGGGTGATGAATTCGAAATCCCTGTCGATCTGGAAATGTTCCTTGAGCGTCCACAGGACATAACCGGTCTCGTCCTCCTGGATCGGTAACTGGTAAGTCTGTTCCCGGATCCAGGGGTGCCATGAGGACGCGAGCGTCCCGTCCAGATTGTATTTGTGGAGAAAATAACCCTCCTTTTTGATGATATCTCCGCAGAAATAATAGAAACGGCGGGCCAGCCCATGGTAACCGGACTGGGAAAAAGCCAGCGCGATATTGGAGCCATCCCTTGGCCACAGATAGGCGTAGGTGTCCCGGGCCAGGTAGAGACTGTCCGAGTCGATGCTGGCCGCGCTGGCGCCTGTCCGTGAGACATGGGTCCGGAGGATGAGGAGACTCCTGAGATAGGGTTCCTGGAACTCCGACGGGATGAACTGCCGCAGGCGATGGGCGATATCGGCCTCCGCCGGCGTGGAGATGGAAGGGATCTCGACTCCCTCGACATTGGCATGGAAACAGTCCTGGTCCACCCAGAACTTCCAGAAGTTGTGCGTGCGTTCCAGAAAGCTCGCGGGGTGACGTTCGATCACGTTGCGGGTCTGCTGTTCGGAGTCGTCCCAGGACTCCCCGACGACCATCCAGACGAAGAGCTGGACGGTTTCTCCCGGAGCGATGAACAGCGAACACCCGAAAGTCGAGTCGACCGATCCCTGGGCGATCGGGTTCAGGGAAAGAATGCCGTCCTCCGCATCCCGCCATGTTCCCTCGGCTCCGGGGAGTTCCTTTCGCCCGGTGGCGTAAAGGTTGATACCCGGACCGTCCACCGGATGCAGGAGGTTGAAACTGAAGTAGATGTTCTTTTTGTAGTGGGTGAGCGTTTTGAGAACGGGGTTGAAAGCGGCGGTATCGCCGACCTCCGTGCCGTTGATGTGGAAGTCGAAGCTGAAGAAAGGGCGGACCTCCCGGGCGATGCGGCCGGTATTCGTGATCCGGAGATCCCGGATCCAGAGGTTCTGATAGAAATCGACCCCGTCGTCCGCTGCGAAGGAGAGATTGTGAACGGAGGATTCACCGGTCACGCTGGTGACCAGGGAGTCTTTCCGGTACTTGAGCGCGAGGGTCCAGTCGCGGCTGTTGATCCAGGACATTGTCTGGTCCACGAAAAAACCGAACCGGCACGGATGACCCACGGTATGGTTTTCCGCACCCGTGAAGGGGTAGGTGATCTCCCGGATCTGGAAATGTTCGTCGAAACAGAGAAAGAGGGTACCGTTTCCGATCGGCAGATCCCGGGGCATGATGTCCTCCTTGCGGGGGGAAAAGGATTTTCGGAAACCGGATCGTGTTGCCTAAGCGCCCGTTTTCCGGATCATCTCGGCCAGCGCCTTGATGTCGTCCAGGGGCCAGGGTGTCTGGTCTCCCGTTTCCAGATTCTTGACCTGGACCGTTTTCGAACGGATTTCATCTTCACCGAGGATGCCGAGGAAAAGAGCCCCGTCCCTTTCGGCCTGGCGGAAGGCTCCCTTGATCTTGCCCGCGGAAAAATGGCCCGCGGCGGGAATGCCCTCCTGTCTCAACCGCCCCACCAGAGCCAGCGCAGGGATCTGTCCGGCCGGATCCATCGCGAAAATCGTGATCCGGACGGGGTGGCTTTCCGGATCGGGAAGTGTTCCGGCCTTTTCCCTCAAGAGCCACAGGCGTTCAACGCCGGCGGCAAAACCGATTCCCGGAACGTCGGGACCGCCCAGCTCTCCGGCCAGTCCGTCGTAGCGTCCTCCCGCCGCCCATGTGGATTGGGCGCCCAGTGCGTCGGAAACAAATTCGAATGTCGTTTCCGTGTAGTAGTCGAGTCCACGGACCAGCCGGTGGGAGAGGACGTAGGGGATCCCCAGGCCGTCAAGCCCTTCCCGGACCCGGCGGAAGTGCTCGCGAGACTTGGGACAGAGGCTGTCGGCGATCCGGGGAGCGGCTTCGAGGACTCCCTGGCAGGAAGGCACCTTGCAGTCGAGGACCCGGAGCGGATTCTGGACGGTCCTCTTCCGGCAGGTTTCGCAAAGCTCTTCCGCGTGGGCGTTCAGATAGTCGACGAGCCTTTCCCTGTATGCCGGACGACAGACCGGACAACCCATATTGTTCAGGAGCAGGGAGCTGCCGGGAATACGGAATGACACCGCCATCCGGTGGATGAGGGCGATGAGGTCGACGTCGTCCATCGGGGAGAGGGGGCCCAGAATTTCCGCGCCGGTCTGATAAAACTGCCTGAGTCGTCCGGCCTGGGGACGCTCGTGCCGGAACATCGGGCCGCTGTAATACAGCCGGACAAGTCTGGATGGGTCCACCAGATGGTGCTCGATGGCGGCCCTGAGCAGCGAGGCGGTCCCTTCGGGACGAAGAGAAAACTGGTCTCCTCCCTTGTCGAGAAAGGTATACATCTCTTTTTCGACAATATCGGTGGCGCCGCCAATCGACCGGGCGAACAGCGCGGTCGATTCGAACAGGGGGAGGAGGATTTTCCGGAACCCTCCGAGCGCGAGGATGTCTTCGGCGTCTTTCAGGATCGATTCGAATCGGGTTGCGTCCGGGGGCAGAACATCCTTGATTCCCCGCGGCGCCCGGATGGATAATGCCACAGTTCACCTTTCTTTCGGGCCGTCCCGCAATCATCCGGAAGAGGCGGTTGGAGACGTATTTCCGGCCGGCAAGACAACCGGGTGTGTTTTGGGAAATCCAACTGTGGCATTATACGGTATCGGGAGTCCCGGGTCATCCCGGGATCCGGGGGATGTGTGGCAGGGTCGCATCCTCCGTTCCCATCCGATCCGAAATCCCGAAAATTCCCCATGTGAAAGCCAGGAGCCCATGTCCCGATTCCTTCCTGTATCGAACGGACGACTGTTTGTCGCTTTCGACGAGCATCACCGAATTCATGAATTCACCTACCCTCATGTGGGAAAGGAGAATCACGCCGGCCCCTCGGGCTTCCGGAACGGCATCCTGGTGGATGGCGTCTTCCGCTGGGTCACCTCCACGGACCTTGTCTCCCACCGGTACAAGAACCGGTCCCTGACGGGCCAGGTGGTGTTCGGCTGGAAAACCCCCCGCCACCTGGAACTGGTCTTCGAAGACTGGGTCGATCTGGACTGCGATGTGTTTTTCCGGAACGTGACCATCCGGAACAGGGAAGAGTCGCCGCTTTCGTGCACCCTTTTTTTTCATCAGGACTTCATGATCCAGTATTCGGATTTCGGCGACACCGCCGTCTACCTTCCCAAAGCCGACGCCCTGCTGCATTACAAGGACGACCGGTATTTTCTTGTCGCGCTGGCCGACGAAGGGCACGGACAGGCGCGCATGCACGCGTTCGCCTGCGGAAAACGCCATGGAGACAAGGAGGGAACCTGGCGGGACGCCGAGGACGGGGAACTGGGCGGCAACCCCATTTCCCAGGGGGCGGTGGATTCGATCTTCTCCGTCAAGCTGATGGTCGATCCCGGACGGGAACTCGCCTTTACCATCATGACCGTATGCGGAACCTCCCGGGAGACGGTTTTCGATACCCTGGCGCGTGTCAGGAAAAAGACTGCCCGGGTGTCCCGGAGGCAGTCTGAAGGCTTCTGGAATTTCTGGATCGATTCCCACAGCATTCCCTTGGGGATGTTGTCGGAAAAAGCCCGCGCCTTGTATGAAAAAAGTCTCCTTCTCCTCCGGACGCACTGGGATGACAACGGCGCGGTCATGGCGGCCATCGACTCCGAATCGTTGTCTTTTTCAAGAGACACATACGCGTATCTTTGGCCACGGGACGCGGCCATGATGGCTTATGCCCTCGACCTGGCGGGATTCGGGGACTTTACGCGGAAATTCTACCGGTTGCTGCCGTCGCTCCTGTCTCCCCAGGGGTTTTTGCATCACAAGTACCATCCGACCTTGTCGATTGGTTCCTCCTGGCATCCGTCCGGTATTTCCGGCGCTCCCCTCTATCCGATACAGATCGACGAGACGGCCCTTCCCATCTGGGCATTGTTCGAACATTTCGACCGTTACCGTGATCTGGACACCCTCCGCCCGATCTACCACCATTTTGTGTTACCGGCCGCGCGCTTCTTGACCGGTTTCAGGGACCCAAAGACGGGGCTTCCGCTTCCCAGCTACGACCTCTGGGAAGAAAGGGCGGGGGTGGGAACCCATTCGGCCGCGAGTGTCTATGCCGGTCTCCTGGCGGCATCCCGATTTGCCAAAGGTTTCGGCGACGCCCGGGAAGAGGAAGACTTCCGGGTCGCCGCGCATGAAGTCCGGCAAGGGATCCTGAACCACCTGTATGATCCGAAGAAGGAGGTGTTCTACCGGGCTCTCGTTCTGTCTCCCGACGGCAATCTGGTGCCCGATCCCACGCCTGACTCCAGTATGGCGGCCCTGTTCCAGTTCGGGGTCCTCTCTCCCCAGGACGCCCGGATGGTACGGACGATGGATTGGCTCGAGCGATGCCTGTGGGTGCCGGGTCCGGTCGGAGGGATCGCCCGGTATGAGAAGGATCCCTATTACAGCCAGGACAGCTCTGTTCCGGGGAATCCCTGGGTGATCTCCACCCTCTGGCTGCTTCAGTGGAAGATCCTGACATCGCCCTCCCCCGTTCGGGACAAGGGCGTACAGAGGATGATCGACTGGACGGTGGAAAAGGGGGGAACCAGCGGGATGCTTCCCGAACAGGTGCACCCTGCGACCGGCGCGCGCCTTTCCGTCTCCCCCCTGGCGTGGAGTCATGCCGAATGGGTCATCGCCTTGTCCATGCTTTCGAAAAGGGAGTCGGCCGGTCCACATCCCTGGGATGACCCGTTGTAGGATCCGGGTCACGGGCTCCGCCCTTCCCGGCAGGACGGAACACGGTCTCATTGCACCAAAAATTGCCGTCTGATATGATCTTTCGGATATTTCACGGTAGAGGAGCCCCTTTTTGAGTTTTCCGCTGGAACGGATTCGCAATTTCTGCATCATTGCCCATATTGATCACGGAAAATCCACGCTGGCCGACCGCCTGCTGGAAAAGACCGGGTCGGTTTCCGCCCGGGAAACCCGGGATCAGCAGCTGGATGCGATGGATCTCGAGCGGGAACGGGGAATCACGATCAAGGCGCACACCGTCCGTCTTGTCTACCGGGCGAAGGATGGACAGGACTACCTCCTGAACCTGATCGACACGCCGGGCCACGTCGACTTTACCTATGAGGTCTCCCGGAGTCTGGCCGCCTGCGAAGGGGCGCTTCTGGTTGTCGACGCATCCCAGGGGGTCGAGGCCCAGACGATCGCCAACGCCTATCTGGCTCTGGAAAATGATGTCCACATGATCCCGGTGATCAACAAGATCGATCTACCGGGAGCCGATATCGAAAAAACAAGGGAGCAGATCGAAGAGGCTATCGGATTGCCGTCAGAGGAGGCCCTCCTGATTTCGGCGAAGGCCGGGATCGGTGTCGACGACGTCCTGGAGGCCATCGTCCGGCAGGTTCCTCCGCCGGAAAGTCACGCGGGGAGACCCCTGAAAGCCCTCCTGTTCGATTCGTGGTTTGATCCGTTCCAGGGGGCCGTCATTCTGGTTCGTGTTTTTGAGGGGAAAATCCGGGTCGGTGACCGGTTCCGCCTGTTTTCGACGGGGAAAGTTCATGAGGTCCTCGAGATTTCGGCCCACACACCTAAAAAAATCCTGCTGGAGGAGATGGGGCCCGGCGAGGTGGGAATTATCGTCTCCGGCATCAAATCGGTGAGGGAAACCCGGATCGGGGATACCCTGGTTCTGGAATCCGATCCTGCTCCCGAAGCCTTTCCGGGGTTTCATGAAGCGAAGCCGATGGTGTTTTGCGGTCTTTTTCCCACCGAGACCGAACAGTACGACGACCTGAAAGAGGCCCTGGAAAAACTTCGCCTGAATGACGCGTCCTTCACTTTTGAAATGGAAACCTCGCTGGCCCTGGGGTTTGGATTCCGCTGCGGATTTCTGGGACTTCTTCATATGGAAATCATCCAGGAACGGCTGGAGCGGGAGTTTCAGCTGACCCTGATCAGCACCGCGCCAACGGTGGTCTATCGTATCCGGCTGGCCGGAGAGGCAAAGGAGGAAATCCAGGTCGTCAATCCGTCGGAGCTTCCACCGCCCAACAAGATCGAAGAGGTCTTCGAGCCGTTCATCCTGGGAACCCTTTTCCTGCCTTCCGAATATCTGGGGTCGGTCATGGCCCTGTGCCAGGAGAAGAGGGCGATTCAGAAGGACATGCGATATCTGGATTCCCGGCGGGTTTCCATCCAGTACGAAATGCCCCTCAACGAGGTCGTGCTCGATTTTTACGACCGCCTGAAATCCATTTCGAAAGGGTACGCCTCATTCGACTACGAATGGCTGGGATACCGCCCTTCGAACCTGGTCAAGGTGGACATCATGGTCAACGGGGAACAGGTGGACGCACTTTCTTTCATCGTCCACCAGGACAAGGCCTACAACCGGGCGCGTCTTCTTGTCGAAAAACTCAAGGAGGTCATTCCGCGGCAAATGTTCGAGGTAGCCCTCCAGGCGGCCATCGGGTCGCGCATCATCGCCCGGGAAACGATCGGAGCCATGCGCAAGAACGTACTGGCGAAGTGCTATGGGGGGGACATCACCCGGAAAAGAAAGCTTCTGGAAAAGCAGAAGGAAGGCAAAAAGCGCATGAAGCAGATCGGTCGGGTGGAAGTTCCCCAGGAAGCGTTCATGGCTGTACTCAGGGTATCAGAAACGGGCAAGGACCCGGGCTAGGGAGGGATGTTGGCATTATCATTCAGGAACAGGGAAGAAAAAGGGGCGGGTATCACGGAAAAAAGTGCCCTCGGAAAAACCGGGGGAAAAAACCTGTTCCGGGAGCTGGCGGAAGGTCTTGTTACCGCCATCGTCGTCGCGCTTTTGCTGAAAACATTTATTATCCAGGCCTTTCGGATCCCTTCGGGCTCCATGATTCCGACCCTTGAAGTGGGTGACCAGATCCTGGTGGCGAAACTGGCTTACGGGATTCGTGATCCCTTCGGAGACCACTACTGGATCCACTTTTCCGGCCCCCGCCGGGGGGATGTGGTGGTGTTCCGTTATCCGAAAGACGAGTCCAAGGACTTTATCAAGCGGGTGATCGGTCTTCCGGGCGACCATATTCTGGTCCGGGGGAAGAAGGTATATGTCAATGGAAAACCCCTGTCCGAAAACTATGTCCAGTATCTTCAGCCGTTCGTGACAGACGAACCCACGCGGGACGTCATGAAGGAGGTCGTTGTTCCTTCCGGTTCCTATTTCGTCATGGGGGACAACCGTGACGACAGCTACGATTCCCGGTATTGGGGATTCGTTCGGGAAAACAAGATCTTGGGAAAGGCCGAGATCATTTACTGGTCCTGGAACAATGTCAGTCATCGGGTCCGTTTTTCGCGGATCGGACGCAAGATCCGTTAGAAGGTTCCTTGCGGGGATCGATGTGGGGGGTGGGATGAATCAGGTCACGCTCGGAAGGCTCCTGGCTCTTCTTGACAAGTTGCCGGGTACGCGGGTGGTCGTTGTGGGCGACGCGATCCTCGACCGGTATATCTGGGGAAAGGTGAGCCGTATCTCACCGGAAGCTCCGGTGCCGGTCGTCAATGTGACCCATGAATCCGTCCGTCTGGGCGGAGCCTGTAACGTGGTCCACAACGTCCAGCGACTGGGCGGAAAAGCTTCGCTTGTCTCGGTGATCGGGGGTGACGAGCCGGGCAACACCCTTCTCGATTCCCTGGTGCGGGAAGGCGTGGACGTGTCGGGAGTCGTCCGCTTCGAGGGACGACCCACCACCACAAAAACCCGCGTCGTCGCGCACAGCCAGCAGCTCCTCCGTTTCGACCAGGAGGAAAAGGGGTTTGTTTCCGAGGCTGTCAGGGAACGGCTTCTCGAGCAGCTCGACCGGGTACTTCCCGGCGCGGGTGTCCTTCTCCTGTCCGACTACGCCAAAGGCATCCTGTCGCCGGAACTTGCCCGTGGGGTGTTCGATCTGGGCAGGAAGTACGGGACCCCCGTTTTCGTCGATCCGAAGGTTGCCTCCATCGACAGTTTTCGGGGGGCGACCATCCTGACGCCGAACAACCTCGAGGCTTCCCAGTCTTCAGGAATCGACATCCACGACGACGAGACCCTTCTTGAAGCGGGCCGGAAACTTCTGGAGCGGCTGTCCTCACAGTCCCTCCTGATCACCCGGGGAGAGATGGGGATGACGCTTTTCGAGACAGGTGACACTCTGCATGTTTCCCATATCCCTGCCGTTGCGCAGGATGTCTATGATGTGACAGGGGCGGGAGACACGGTCATCGCGACGATGGGGATCGCCTTCGCTTCCGGTGCCTCCCTGCTCGAAGCGGCCGTCCTGTCCAATATGGCAGCCGGTGCGGTGGTGGGCGTTGTCGGAACGGCCGCCCTTTCCCGCGACGAGCTCAAGGAAATCCTGTCCGCATCCCCTCTGTTCGATCCGGTATCCGGCCAGTTCCGTCCGGAAGGGTTTCGTCCCAGAGTCCGTCTATGACGGGACTCAAAGAGCCTTCCGTCACCTCTTTTTTTGTTCCGTTTCCCGGCCGAAAAGCCGTCGTCGCCGATGCGGGGGACGATCCGGAGGTCGTCCTGGTGATTCCGGCCCGTTTTGGTTCCACCCGTTTTCCGGGAAAACCCCTGGTGCCCGTCCGGGGACGGCCACTGATCGAATGGGTGGCCCTTCGGGCTCGCGGGGCGACCCTGGTGGATCGGGTCGTCATCACGTCGGATGACGACCGGATCCTCGACCACATGTCGGACCGGGGATATCAGGTGGTCCGGTCGTCGTCCGGAGCACGGACGGGGAGCGATCGTGTGGCTGAAGTCGCCCAGAACATGGAAGGGGACATATTCGTCAATCTGCAGGCGGACGAAATTCTGGGTGACGCCCGGACCATCGATCAGGCAGTGGCTCCGCTGATCAAGGATCCCGGCGTTCCGGTCTCGACGGTCATGCGCCGGATCGCGCGCCCCGAAGACTGCATCAACGCCAATGTGGTGAAGGTGGTCACCAACCAGCACCATTTCGCCCTGTATTTTTCGCGGGCGACAATTCCGGCCGATCGCGATCAGGTTGCCCCGTCCCGCGAAGACCTGTCGTGGGACCAGCACCTCGGGATCTATGCGTTTCGACGGGAAGCCCTTCTCGAATTTTCACGCCTGCCGACCTCCCGGCTGGAGGAGCTGGAAAAACTTGAGCAGCTCCGGGCCCTGGATTTCGGGCTTTCCATATATGTGGCCCGGACCGAGTATCCCTCCTGGAGGGTCGATTCGCCGGAAGACCTTGAACAACTAGCGGAAATGGACATGTTATGGGACAGCTAGACAACCGGAAAGTGAAATATGTGTTCATTACGGGGGGCGTGGTTTCCGCCCTCGGAAAAGGGATCGCCTCCGCCAGCCTCGGTCTGTTGCTCGAGCGCAGGGGCTACCGGATCAATTTTCTGAAGTTTGACCCCTACATCAATGTGGACCCCGGAACGATGAACCCTTATCAGCACGGGGAAGTCTACGTGACGGAAGACGGTTCGGAAACCGATCTCGATCTCGGGCATTACGAACGTTTTACCCGGCTGACGATGACCCGGGATAACAATTTTACGACCGGACGGATTTACTTTGATGTCATCACCCGGGAGCGCGCGGGCGAATATCTGGGCGGCACGGTCCAGATCGTCCCCCACATCACCAACGAGATCAAGCAGGTCATCATCGACCGGGGTGCCAATGCAGACATTGTCCTGTGCGAGATCGGCGGTACCGTGGGAGACATCGAAAGCCTTCCTTTTCTGGAGACGATCCGGCAGTTTTCCAGGGACGTCGGCAAGGAAAACGTGGCTTATGTCCACCTGACCCTGGTTCCTTATGTCCGGGCGTCCTGCGAGCTCAAGACCAAACCCACCCAGCACTCTGTCCACAAGTTGAGGGAGATCGGCATCAGTCCGACCGTCATCGTATGCCGGGCGGAAGAACATCTTCCGGAGGACGTCCGTCAAAAAATCGCGCTGTTCTGTGACGTGGATCCCGAAGCCGTGATTTCCGCCCCGGACGTGCCTTCGATTTATGAGGTTCCCCTGGAGTTTCATCACCAGAAGCTCGACTCCCTCCTGCTGAAGCATCTTCATCTGAAGACCCCGAAGGTCCAAATGAAGGACTGGATGCACCTGGTCCAGCGCTTCCGCCGGATCAAGAAGACCGTTCCTATCGGCATCGTCGGCAAGTATGTGGATCTGCAGGATTCCTACAAGAGTTTGATCGAAGCCCTGCAGCATGCGGGGGTCCACCAGGGTGTCAGGGTGCGGATCCATTGGCTGGATTCCGAAGAGATTGAAGCGGCCGAAGACCCGTCCCGCCTTTTTGACGGGCTCGGGGGCATTCTGGTCCCCGGCGGATTTGGCGCCAGGGGCATTGAAGGAAAAATGATCGCCATCCGGTACGCCCGGGAGAAGAAAATTCCTTTTCTGGGAATCTGTCTGGGGATGCAGCTGGCCGTCATCGAGTTCGCCCGGAACGTCCTGGGGCTCCAGGGAGCGACCAGCCGTGAATTTGATCCCTCTCCGGCCCATCCGGTCATTGATCTTTTGCCCGGGCAGACGGCAGAGACCAAGATCGGAGGATCCATGCGCCTGGGGGCGTTCGACGTCGATCTGAAAGAGGGTACCCGTATCCGGGAGCTGTATGGGCAGTCCCGTATCCGGGAGCGCCACCGCCACCGCTACGAGGTGAACGCGAAGTATGAGAAAGCCTTGGAGGAAAAGGGGATGCGGATTTCCGGAACCTATTCGGAACGGCGTCTCGTCGAGACGGTGGAGTTGCCCGATCACCCGTTTTTCGTGGCTTCCCAGTTCCATCCGGAGTTCCGTTCCCGCCCCGTGAAGCCCCATCCCCTTTTTCTCGGTTTTGTGGGAGCCTCCTTCGGGTTCGGATCCGGTCGCTCCAATGGAGGGGGAAACCCTTGAGGAATGTTTTGGTCGACGGCCCGAAAGGGCCGGTGACGATAGGGAAGGACTGCCCGCCGGTTTTTATCCTGGGGCCCTGCGTGATCGAATCCCGGAACCTGGTCCGGGAGGTGGCGTCGGAGCTGTCCCGGATCCGGGAACGGCTGGGAGTTTCCATCATTTTCAAGTCCTCCTTTGACAAAGCCAACCGGACGTCCGTCGGAAGTTTCCGGGGCATCGGCATGGCAGAAGGACTTTCTATCCTTGCCGATGTTCGCTCGGAATGGGGATTCCCGGTGATTTCTGACATCCACGAATCGTCCCAGGTGCCGGAAGCGTCCAAGGTTCTTGACGTCCTCCAGATCCCGGCCTTCTTATGCCGGCAGACCGATCTTCTTGTCGCGGCCGGAGAGTCCGGGAAGCCCGTCCATGTGAAGAAAGGACAGTTTCTGGCTCCGGAGGACATGAAAAACGTGGTCGACAAGATCCAGTCGGCCGGAAACCACCGGATTCTTGTCTGCGAACGGGGGGTTTCGTTCGGGTACCACACGCTGGTGGTCGATTTCCGGTCGCTCCCCGTTTTGTCCTCCCTGGGGTATCCGGTCGTGTTTGATGCCACCCATTCGGTCCAGAGTCCCGGCGGAGCCGGAAACCGGTCCGGCGGAGACCGGAGGTATGTCTGGCCGCTGGCCCGGGCGGCCGCGATGGTGGGGTGCCAGGGGATCTTCATGGAAATCCATCCGGATCCGGACAATGCGCCGAGCGATGGACCGAACATGGTGCCCCTCGGACAGCTGGAAAATCTCCTTGCGTCACTTTTGGCCTGTTTCTCCCTGAAGCGCTCCCTTCCGGACGATCCCACCGGTTTTGAGGACAAGGATCCATGATGCGAAGGGATCCCGCCAACCGGATCGTCAAGGGTCGTGAAATTCTGGATCTGGAGGCCCGGGCCCTCGGGGATCTGTCGGATGCGCTGGGATCGTCTTTCTCCGACGCCGTCGCCGCGATTTTCGGAAGCTCCGGGAAGGTCGCCGTTACGGGAATGGGAAAATCCGGCCATATCGCGAGAAAAATCGCGGCGACCCTTTCCTCGACCGGCACACCCGCCTTTTTTTTGCATCCCGGAGAAGCCGTCCATGGCGATCTCGGCGTTCTGGACCGGGGGGATATCGTCCTGGCACTGTCCAAAAGCGGAGAGACCCAGGAAATCCTGGATCTTCTGCCACTTTTGAAACGTATCGAGATTCCGGTCGTCTCCATGGTCTGCGAGCGGGAGTCGACACTGGCCCGTCTTTCGGAGGTGGTTCTTCTGATTCCGGTATCCCGGGAAGCCGGCCCGCTGGGCATCGCGCCGACAACCAGCACGACCGCCATGCTGGCGTTGGGGGACGCCCTGTCCATGGTTCTCCTGGAAGAGCGGGAGTTCGATGTGGCCGATTTTGCGCGTCTTCATCCGGGGGGCATGCTGGGAAGACGCTATTACCTGAAGGTCATGGATCTCATGCATGTGGGGGAAGCCTTGCCGGTGGTCACCCCCCGCACCCCCCTCAAGAGCGCCATTATGGAAATGACGGCCAAGAAGCTGGGGATTGCGGCTGTGACGGACGCCTCCGGAAAGATCCTGGGAATCCTCACGGACGGCGACCTGCGACGGATTCTGGAAGGGGTGACCGGAGGAAAGGGAACCCGCTCCGCGGGAGGCGCCTTTCTGGAGGAGGAGGTCTCCTCCTTCATGACCCGTTCTCCCGTGACGGTCCATCGGGATCTCCTGGCCAGCGAGGCCGTGGCGCTCATGGAAAACCGGAAGATCTCCCAGCTCCTGGTCGCGGATGACAACGGCTGTCTGGAAGGCATTCTGCATTTCCATGATTGTCTGAGGGCCAAGGTCGTCTGATGCCTCCCGTTTCCCCCCGCGTCCTTTGGAAGCTTCGGGCGATCCGGGGTGTCGTGCTTGACGCGGATGGCATCCTGACGGACGGCACGGTTCTTTACGCATCGGGTGGAAACGGGAAGTCCTTTCACATCCGGGACGGACACGGTCTTGTGCTGTTGAGGCGCCTGGGCCTGTCCCTGGGCATCATTTCGGGACGGGCGTCGGAAGATCTCGAACGGCGTCTTCACGAGCTGGGAGTGGACGACCATTTTCTGGGTGTGCGGGAAAAACTTCCCTGCTTTCGGGAACTTTCCGGCCGATGGGGCATATCTCCGGAGGAACTCCTGTATATGGGAGATGATGTGGTGGATCTGTCGGTCATGCGTGAGGCGGGTATTGCTGTGACAGTACCGGAAGCGCCGTTTGCCATCCGTCGCTCCGCCGACTGGATTACCCGCGCCGGCGGGGGAAGGGGGGCCGTCCGGGAGGTGGCGGACTGGATCTGTTTTTTGCGGACGGGGGATGCATCGTTCGGATTTTCCGGTATTGACCGGGAGGATCGATGAACTGGGCCAATATCATCACGATCGGACGGATCCTTTTGATCCCCCTGATCGTCGTGGTCTACCATCCCCACCCCGACCAGCCCGCTGTCATGGCGTCCCTGCTGTATTTTGTGGCTTCTTCGACCGATCTGCTGGACGGGTACATCGCCAGGCGTTTCGATATGGTGACCACCCTCGGAAAACTCCTCGATCCGATCGCCGACAAGATTCTGGTCGCGACCGGACTCTTCCTGCTGGTCGACCACCATCTGCTTCTGGCCTGGCCGGCGATCCTGATCGTCGCCAGGGAGATCGCCGTCTCCGGCCTTCGGGCGATCGCCGCCTCCGATGGGGTCATTATTCCGGCGGAAAATCTGGGCAAGATCAAGATGGTGTTCCAGACGCTCGCCCTCACATTTTTACTGTATGACAACCGGCACTTCCATCTTCACTTTTTGTCGATGGTCCTGAATTTCCACTGGATTGGACTGCTCCTGTTCTGGATATCGCTGATATTCACCTTGTTGTCGGGAGTGCAATATTTTTATTGGTACGCCTGGATTTCATCGCGCGACCAGGAATCGTAAGGAAAGGTGTCGGTCATGATGCTGTTCGCCCTGCTGGTCGGATATCTGCTGGGCTCCATCCCCGCCGGGGTCATTGCCGGGAAGCTGGCCGGAGTGGACCTGCGCAATGCCGGGAGCGGAAATATCGGTTTCACGAATGCCATGCGCGTTCTGGGGAAGGAACGGCGGGGGAAAATCCTGAGCGGCTTCGTCCTTGTCTGGGATCTGGGCAAAGGAGCCCTGGCTGTCTGGATTGCCCCGCATATTTCGACCCTTCCGCTGGCGCCGGTCGGGGCCGGTTTCCTCGCATTCCTCGGTCACCTTTACCCCGTGTGGCTCCGTTTCCGGGGCGGAAAAGGCGTGGCCGTCGGTCTCGGTGTCTGTCTGGGGCTTTCCTGGCTGCTGGGTGTTGCGATGCTTTCCATGTGGGTGATTGTTTTCGCCGTGACGCGGGTTTCATCGGTGGCGGCCCTGACAGCTTACTTTTTTCTCCCTTTGCTCTCGGCCTATCTGACGAGACAGGGGACTCTCCCTCCCGAAGACCTCATTTATCTGGTGGTGATCTCCATCCTTGTCTGGTTCAGGCACCATGACAATATCCGCCGGCTTGTCCGCGGGGAGGAGAGCGCTTTCCGGAAAAAGGGAAAGGCATCCTGACATGGACCGGGTCGGAAATTTTTCCGGCGTCGGAATATTGTTTGATTTTTTTGACTTGTGAGGAAACTTTTTTCGAATTATAGTGTTCGGGAGCGGCGGGCTTGCCGGTGGAAATATTGGCGGGAATTTTCCTCCCGGGAGGGGCTTTTTGAGAAGGATTTTTAAGGGAATCCGGGCAAACAGGGACAAGACCTACACCATCCTGTTCATCCCTGCCGCCAGAGAGAGGATGAAGCGGTTCGACATTTCGCACCGTTTCATGCTGTGGCTCTGGAGCGGTGTCCTTTCCGTCTTCGCGTTGTCCGTCGTTTTTGCCGGTGTTACGTTGTACCTTGTCCGGAAGGAAGACAGGATGGTGGGGTTGGCCCGCCAGAGCCAGACCCAGAAAGAGCAGATCGTCCGGATCTACGGCCGGATGCAGGAAATCCGGACCCGACTTCTCCTCCTCGCACACGAAGAGAAAAAGATCCGTCTGATCCTGAACTCCTCTTCCGACGCCGAAGCCGACACCCTCCTGGGGGAAGGGGGAGGGGACCCGCCCCGTATGGCCCCCTCCGTCCTGATTCAGAAAGGACCGGAAGGGATGTCGGAACTGATGGCCGAGATGGATACCCAGATGTTTGCCCTGCGATCGGGCGTTTCCCGGCAGGAAGTCAGCCTGGCGTCTCTCAGGAACTCAATCCGGCGCGAACAGTCCCGATGGGCCTATACGCCCAGTATCTGGCCCGTGCACGGGGTTCTGACATCGGGGTTCGGCTGGCGGAATTCTCCTTTCGGAGTGGGAAGGGATTTCCATCCGGGAATCGATATCGCCGGACCGACAGGCATTCCCGTTGTCGCCACGGCGGAGGGGACGGTTCTTGCTGCCGGCTGGGATCAGGGCTACGGAAAATCCGTCCGGGTCCTGCATGGCGAGGGTCTGGAGACCCTTTTCGGACACCTCGACTCGGTGGTCGTCTCGCCGGGGGAGAGGGTGAGCCGGGGAGAGGTCATCGGATATCTGGGCAATACCGGTCTGTCGACAGGTCCCCACCTGCATTATGAAATCCTCCGGCATAACCGGCCCGTCAACCCCACCCGTTACATCATCGACTACTGACGGGAACTTCGGCTTCGCGCCCATTTTTGTGACCTTCCCACCAAACGGGTAGAATGGGGAAACGGGTATGGACCTTCGGCCGGGTCCGCCCAACCGCATTCTTGAAAGGGGAGGCATGAAATTCTGGAAGGGATTGAAGCTCCGGGGAAAGGCACTGTTCCTTTCCGCGGCCCTTCTTTCCGTCATCTTTTTCTCGAATCTCTATGCCATTTTCAGCCTTTATCACATTCACCTTGTTTTTCTGGGACTGAAGGACCGTACCGTTGCCGGTCTCATGTCCGTATCCCGCTTGCAGCATGATGTTGCGGGGGCGATTCCTGACGAAAAGCGCTATTTGTTTTTTTCCTCGCTCCCCCCGTCTTCTCCGCCCCCGGTTCTGGCCGACCTGGACCGGATATCCGGAGCGATCGCGAACCTTCCTGCGCCTACGGTTCATGCCGGTTTTCTGGAAAAGGCCTGCCTGACGGACGTCGCCACCTATCGGCAGATCATTCTCGCTGAAGTCAGAGCCCTCAAGGCCGGAAAACGCGACATGGCTCTCAGGATTTCGCAGACCCGCTCGGGCCCCCTTTTGATTCATTTCGCCTCGCTTCTCCAGGAACTCCGGGTCGAATTCAACGCCGATCTCCAGCGGACAATCGACACGATGACCGCGGAACAGAAACGGATGATGATTGTCAGCGTAGAGTTTGCCGCCGTCGGGATTCTGCTCGTGTTGATCCTCCTCTGGGCCTTTTCGAACATGATCCTCTCGCCCGTCCTGAGGCTGATTGAAGGGACCCAGCGTATTTCCGAAGGGGTTTTCATCAACCCTGTCCGCGTCACCGGCGAGGACGAGATGGGAGATCTGGCCCGGGCCCTCAACGAGATGGCCAGAAAGCTGGGCGACCTGAGCCGCATGAAGTCCGAATTTGTGACGATCGCCTCCCATGAGTTGCGGACACCTCTCACCAGTATCCGGGGTTTCCTGTCGATGCTGAACCGGGGCAAGCTCGGCCCCCTGACAGCTGAACAGCAAAACGGGCTGGCCATTGTCCAGGAAGAGGTCGATCACCTGGTGGAGCTGGTCAACGGTCTTCTGGACCTCGGACGTATCGAATCGGGACAGGTCCATTTTGATATCCAGGAGGTGGACATCCCCTCGCTCCTGAATCGCATCAAGAGCCGTCATGAAGCGATGGCCGAACAGTCGGGCCTGACCTTCCGCATGATTCTGGATCCGGAGCTCCCCCGGAAGATCCGGACCGATCCGGGCAAGCTCGCCCAGATTCTGGACAACCTCCTGGGAAACGCCTTCAAGTTCACTCCGGCGGGGGGATCGGTGGAGCTTGAAATATCGCGGAAAGACAATACGCTCGAGATGGAGGTACGGGACAGCGGCATCGGTATCACCGAAGAATCCCTGCCGTTTTTGTTCGAAAAGTTTTATCAGGTCACCCCCTTCAACAACCGGACGCGGGAGGGCCTGGGTCTGGGGCTGGCCATTACCCGGGGCATTGTCCTGAACATGGAAGGACGGATCCATGTGCGTCCCAATACGCCCCGGGGGACCATTTTTTCTGTCACATTGCCGTTTGAACCGGTCGTTTCCGAAGATGTCAACGGATCTTTCGAAAATGGAAAGGAGGGAGCTTGAAAAAATCCGGACCCAAAAGTCTCATGATGGTCGCGGTGATCTTTGCGCTTGTGGCGGCGGGGTGCGTCTCCGCGCCGAAACCCGCTCCCGTCCAGACCGTCATGCCCCCCGTCATCTATCTCCCCCCCCTTGTGATGCTTCCGCTGTCTGACCGCGATTCCCGCTATTTCAAGGGGATTCCGGTTCTCTTTGAAGATGGCAGTTTCAAGAGTCTGAAGCCCATTCTCAAAGCACGTCTGGCTCTTCCCCATCTGACGGACGCTGTCCGGGACCGCCTCCGTTTCGACCTGGCGCTGGTCGATCTCCGGCTCAAGGACGCCGCCTCCCGTCTGGAAGCGGAGGATCTCCTGATCCGCCTGGACGCGTTCGGTGCGCCTTATGAAATCCGGGAGGCGTCCGGCATCATTCTGTCATTCTGGAAAGAGTCCCGCCACGAAAGACGGGCAAACGCGGAGCTCAAGAAGAAGCTGGAGCAGGTGAAGAAGACCTTCCGCGAGCTGTCCACACTGGAGAACTCGCTACGATGAGTGCTCCGGTTGTTCTGGTGGTGGACGACTACGCCAACACCCGGGCCTATCTCCGGACACTTCTGGAGCACGAGGGGTTCGGAATCCAGGAGGCAGGAACAGGAGAACGGGCCCTGGAAATCCTGGCCTCGCGCGAAGGGGAATCCGTGCGCGCCATTCTTCTGGACCTGAAGCTGCCCCACCAGTCCGGGATCGATCTGATCCCTCCGATCCGGGCCATGCGACCCCGCGCGCCGATTATCATCATGACCGCCCACGCCTCCGTGCCGACCGCCGTTTCGGCCATCCAGAAGGGGGCGTTCCACTACCTCGAAAAACCGCTTTCGGAGGAGGAGCTTCTGTCGACGCTGCAGCGGGCCCTGTCGACAGACGCTCCGGAGATTCGTGAAGAAATCGCCGACACCGGGGAGTTGAGGCCTGTCGGTTCCTCGATGGAAAAGATGATGGAGCGGCTCCGGAAAGCGGCGTCCCACTCCTTTCCCGTCCTGATTACCGGTGAAAGCGGAACGGGCAAGGAGATGGTGGCCCGTACGATCCACCGTTTTTCCGATCGTTCCCGCGAACCGTTCGTGGCGGTGAACACCGGTGCCATTCCCCGGGAACTGGTGGCTTCCGAACTTTTCGGCTATGAAAGGGGATCTTTCACCGGGGCCATGGAGAGAAAAATCGGTTGGTTCGAAGCGGCGGGGCGGGGCACCCTTTTTCTCGACGAAATCGGTACGATGGACCCGTCGGTGCAGGTGGCCCTGCTGCGGGTCATTGAAACCCGGATGTTTTCCCGGGTGGGAGGGACGGTGTCGATTCCGTTTTCCGCCCGCATCCTCTGCGCGACCAACGAAGACCTGGAAGAAATGATGCGGGATGGCCGCTTCCGGGAAGACCTGTTTTACCGTCTCAACGTCGATTCCATCCGTCTGTTGCCACTCAGGCAGAGGCTCGAAGATATCGGACCCCTGGCCATCCATTTTCTCCGGGAAGCCCTCCCCCCCCTGAAAGGGGAGGAGCGGGAGATTCGCCTGGAGGAACGGGCGCGAAAAACGCTGGAAGGATATTCCTGGCCGGGAAATATCCGGGAACTCAAGAACGCCATGATCTCTGTGGCCATCGAGCACGGAGCGGAAATGGGGGGTGAACGGATCGTCGTCGTTCTGGAAGACTGGTTGCCCGAATCCTTGCGGCGTTCCTCCCTTGAGGCTCCGGAGGAAGGGGAGCCCCGGACCCTCAAGGAGAACGAGCGGGACCAGATCCGGAAAATTCTCCAGGAAACCGGGGGAAACAAGGCGCTGGCCGCGCGAATTCTCGGTATCAGCCGGAAATCCCTGTATGCGAAGCTGCGCGAATACAATATCGGAGACAAGGGAAATCCGGGGAAACCGTCTCCGTCTTAACCCTTTTCCCGACCGGCAACCGGTTGGAGCGATCAGAGCAGGGGGATCCGTGATGGCGACTCACGTCGGGGGGGAAAAAAGGGTTCCGTCCGGAGGGAACGACGGGAAAAAAGGTCCTTTCCTGTGCCTTTTGCGGGTGGAGTTGCTGGGGGTTTCCCCCTCCATATGGCGCAAACTATGGGTGTCGAACATCATGACGCTGGCCCATCTCCACCACATTCTCCAGGCCGCCATGGGATGGACCGACGCCCACCTTCACCAGTTCACCATAGAGGGGGTGCGCTATGGCCCCCCCCATCCGGAGGACGACGACTTTCTGGTGGATGAAAGGAAAACCCGCCTCGGAAAAGTTCTCGCCCCGGGATTGTCTTTTGAATACCAGTATGATTTCGGGGACAACTGGATCCATCGCCTTACCGTGAATAAAATCATCCCGGTGGAGGACCCCCGGACCTATGCGTATGTCGAGTCCGGAAAAGGCGCCTGCCCTCCGGAAGATTGCGGAGGGCCTTATCAATACCAGCGGTTTCTGTCACGCCGGAAACGAAACGGGGAAAGTCCGGAAGTCCTCTCTTTCCTGGAGTGGGCCGGGTCCGATTTCGACCCCGGTCTCTTTCCCCGCCACGCAATCAACGCCTCCCTGATGCGGATGGCGTGGAACGGTTGGGTTTTGCCCCGATAACCCTGATCGTCGGTGGGGGGACAATTCAGAAGAGAGAGACGAGGATCCGGGCGAATGTCGCCACCAGAAGCAATGTCTGGCCCCACCGGACAGCGGGGGGATGGAGTCTGGCGTGCAGCCGGGCCCCCGCAAACGACCCCGCCAGCGCCCCCAGCGCCACCGGCCAGGCGGCCGGAGGAAACGACCCGGCCGACAGGGTCTTTCCGGCCACGCCGGAAAACGCCATCGGGATCATGATTCCCAGGGCAGACCCCACCGCAACTTTGGTCGAATACCCCAGAAGGCCGGTCATGACGGGGTAGTAGAGAAAGCCCCCCCCGATTCCCAGAATCCCCGAAACGAAACCGACGGAGGCCATCATCACGGGAGCTGCCATACGCCGTCTGGATGCGAGCCGTTCTTCCGGCATCCCCGCCAGGCGGGTTTTTCGATGGAGGAGGTAGAGCGCAAGTAGAATCTCGGCCAGATAGATCTCAAGAATCGTCCGTCCGGAGACAAACCTTGAAAGGACCCCTCCCATGGCGCTGCCGCACAGGGCCGCGCCTCCCCAGAACAGGATCGTCCGGACGGGCAGCAGAAGCTGGGGTCGGTGGGCGATATAGCCGGCGACCGCGGCAAAGAACACCTGGAACATGGAAACCTGGGTGGCCTCGAACGGCGTGAAGACGAGGGGGAGGAACAGCGGGACGATATACAACAGATAAGGGATCAGGATGACCGCGCCGCCGATTCCCAGGAGGCCCGATACCGCTCCGGCCAAAACCCCTCCTGCGAGCAGGGGGAAAAAATGGCTCACCGGTTTTTTCCGGGAGGCAACGGCAGGACGATCATCCCTGACTCGCCGTAAAGGTGAGAAGCCCGGCGGGATGGAGTCCGGATCCGGTCTGGGCGAAGGGCGCCGTCGGCCCTGGTCCGCTCTGGAGCGTGCTGAGGTTGAAGGACCAGATGGAGAACGCGGAGGCGGAAGAAGGCTCGGTGACGCCCGTATAGAGGAAGGTGCCGAAGGGACCGATGGCCAGCAGGTTGGGGGGGGTCGGCACGCTGATGGCATTGGTGGCGATGGGCGAGAGGGAGTTATTCTGTGACAGTCCCGTCACCGGGTAGAAGACGACCGCCGGCGTGGAGGGGGCGGGCAGAAGGAGCAAGGTTGTCGATTCGGTCGCCCCCTGGAAAGGGCCGGAAAACGTTGCGGGAAAGAGCGTGTGGGTGGCCACGACCTGCAGGGAGCCGGAGGATAGTCCCCCGGCGGAAACCGTCACCTCTTCCGTCTGGGTGGATGTCGACGCCTCCACATAGACCTGGCTTCCGTTGCCCGAAAGCTCGAGACTCCCGGCGGTGAGAGCGGCTCCGTCAAGCAGAGTTGTATTCGTGCAGTGGAGGGAAGGGGAGGGCAGGTTGGGACCCGTGGCATCCACCAGGGATCCGAAGGTAAAGCCCTGAAGGCACGCCCCACCGGCGGTCGTCTGTTCGAGAAAGACGACAAACTGGCCGTTGGCGATCGACAGGGCGGCGACCGGTGTTCCCGCGAATCCCTGGAGGGCGGTCGGAGCCGGCGCGGTGGAGAGAGGAAGGTTATAGCGCCACAGGGTCGGAATGACGGATGCGGTGCCGAAGACGAAGAGGAATGTTTGTGCGATGACCCCCCCCGCGTATGTCCCGTGGGCGGTGCGGGTTACCAACGGCCCCTGGCCGGAAGACAGGGGAAGGGTGTATTCAAGGAGCCCCTGTGTGCCGGAACCCGTTGTCGACGTCTCATTGACAACGATCATGAACCCCGGGTTGGAAGGGGAGGGCGGCGTTCCAAAACACCCCCCGGGGAGCAGGAGAAGAAAGAAAAACAGGATCCTGCCCGGCAAGGGCCGGAAGGCTGTGCTGCCCTGAGCGTCCGGTCGATTTCTGGTCATCAGGCTTTTTCGGGATTCGCGCCCGTGGGGTGTTCCGCTTCCGGAAGGCTTTTTGCGGCCGGGGATGGGAGGGCGTCCTGTTTTTTCCGGAGAAGGGCTCGCAAAATGGAGTCCTTGACCACGGGTTCCTTGAAAGTCGTGTGGGAAAGCCGCACAATGACCACGACGGAGGTCGGACCGATCGCATTCAGATGGACGTCGCAATCGGTTCCCTCCAGTCCGAAGGACTCCTTCACCACGCTCCGGATGGTTGATTCCGTTTCCTGGAAGGAGATGTCCAGGGGAAGTTCCAGATGCAGGGTGATGGGGACGGGGGATCGCGACCGTTCGAGAATCATCGCCTGGAGGAGGATGGCGTTCGGCAGCATGAACTTGCGGCCGTCCTCCCCGATGAACCCCGTGTAGATCATGCCGATGGAGGCCACCGTTCCCCGGTGTTCCGGGAGGATGCTTCCGTGGGGAAACGTGGCGGCCAGGCGGGTATACTGCCAGGTGACGATCGAGACCGGGTCGCCGACCCGGAATGGCTGGACGATGGCCAGAACGAACCCCGAAAAGAAGTTGCTCAGGGAGTTCTGTCCGGCGATTCCCAGAACCACGGACAAAAGCGTTCCTCCGATGGCCAGGTTGCTGAACCCCTTGCCCAAAAGGGTCAGGACCGACAGCAGCATGATGACCACGAACAGGAAATCGAGGAAGTAGCGGGCGGATTTGGCCCGATCCGCCCCTATCCGGTCGGCGAAAGCCGGCAGGACGGCGGCGACCAGGGCCCGGTAAAGGGCGAACAGTACCACGAGGACGCTGGTGATCTGCCCCAGTGTCAACAATTCGGGGTTATCCGGAAAGGCAACCTTGAGGTAATGGCTTCCATACAAGAGGGCGGGAAGCAGCAGGAGGATGAGGACAAACCGGGTGGAAAGCCTGAGCCTCCCGGAAGGGAGGGGCCGGTTGTCATCGGGATGGGGAGGATCATGATCCATCGGGTCTCCTTCTGTCTGGGGGCGGGACGATCGTTCGCCCGCCATGCTATACTGCCGGAATATCCATCCGTGTCTGGGGGGCGTGCCGGAAAGGGGCATCATGCATATTTATGAACTGGTCTCGAGGGACAGGACGCATCCTGTCCGGATTTATCTCCTCCATCCAGATTATTGGACCGAGGACGAGTTTTACAACCTCCTCCTGGAGGGTTTTCAGCGTTCCAGCGCTTCGGACTGGCATCTCCAGATCCTCGAGATCGCGGAATACCTGGTGACGGCACACGGATTTGTTGAAGCCGGCGGTCTCCAGGAAATCGGTTTCCCGGGCGAACTTCCGAAAAACGATGTGAAGCGGAGAATCGAAGCCTTCCTGGGCAAGGACAGGAGCGACTAGCCGTAGGTCTTCCGGACATTATGCCATGAGTTGGACGGAAGGAAAACGCCTATGGGGACAGACGGAGGAAAGTGTTGCTGGAAAGCGTGCAGAAATGGGACGACGCCCTCTTCCTCTGGGTGAACAACCGGTGGGAATCCCCGATCCTGGACCCGCTCATGACGGTTGCGACGGCACTCGGCAATGGCGGTTATCTTTATCCACTGGGCATCGCCCTGATGCTGGTCTTTGCCCGGACGACGATGATGCGGGACTGTCTCCTGTGGACCGTGGCGTCCCTCGCGGGGCTCCTGGTCGAAGGCTCCCTGAAACACCTGTTCGCCCGTCCCCGTCCCCTCGAACATTTTTCGGCGGCCATCCGGAGCCATGACATTCATGTCCATGTTCTGGGCCCCCATCTCCACTGGTTTTCCTTTCCGTCCGGCCATGCGACAACGGCGTTCTGCGCCGCGGTCCTGTTCGGAGGCCTCTATCCGAGACTGGCCGTTCCGGCAGTTTTCCTGGCATCCCTGACCGGGATGTCCCGGATCTATGTGGGCGCCCATTTTCCGTCAGATGTACTGGCGGGGGCCGTGATCGGGACGCTGTCGGGCTGGTTCGCGCTCAGATTCGTTTGGCCCCGGCTTCCGGAGAGATGGGGGGGGATCCGGCCGGTCGCAAAACACCCCAGGGAAAACAACGATGCCTACAAAAACGCCGCTCCTTGATCATCTGCCGGAAGACTGGCCCGGTCTCCTCTCTTCCGTAAAGCCGGTTCCGGCCTATCGGGCCCGGCAAGTGGCCCGGTGGGTCTTTCGCCACAACGCCTCGGAATGGGAGGCAATGAGCGATCTTCCGGAAGACCTCCGGCGGGCCTGGGCCCAACGATGGGACTTGTCCCTTCCGGCGCTTCTGGACGAACAGGTTTCCCGTGACGGGACGAGAAAACTTCTTCTGGGGCTATCCGACGGGGCCCGGATCGAGGCGGTCCTGATTCCGAGGGCCGACCGCGCCACCCTGTGTGTTTCGTCCCAGGTCGGATGCGCTATCGGCTGCCGCTTCTGCCGTACGGCGGATATGGGCCTTGTCCGCAACCTCACTCCGGGAGAAGTGCTGGGACAGATCCGTATCGCCAACCGGTTGCTTGCCGAAAGGCCGTTCAGGGACGGCTCCGTGGATGGCGTTGAATCCCCCCTGCTCAACCGCGTCAACCATATCGTTTTTATGGGGATGGGAGAACCCCTGGCCAATTTCGACACCCTTGTCCGGGCCCTGAAAATCCTGACTGCGCCGGATGGTTTCGCGTTGTCCCCCCGGCGGATCACCGTCTCGACCTCGGGGTTGGCCGGCCGCATCCGGGATCTGGGCGAGAGCGGCATACCGGTGAACCTGGCGGTTTCCCTTTCCGCTCCGACCGAATCCTTGCGGGGTACCCTCATGCCCATCAACGTCCATCATCCCATCCGTGCGATTCTGGACGCCTGCCGCACCTATCCGCTCCGGAACCGGCAGAGGATCACCTTTGAATATGTTCTTCTCGGGGGGGTGAATGACAGCCCGGACCAGTCGCGTCAACTGGCCCGGCTCCTGGCGCCCTTCCGGAGCAAGGTCAACCTGATCCCTTTCAATCCTTACCAGGGATCCCCTTTTGTCCGACCTGAACCGGAGCGGGTGCTCCGATTCCAGTCGATTCTTCTCGAAAAAGGGGTCACAGCCACCATCCGAACGACGCGGGGCGAAGACATTCTGGGGGCATGCGGTCAGCTGGCCCTGGACCCGGCCCTCCCCTCGCAGAAGGAGTCCAGCAATTGGAAAACAATCGACTGTTCTATGCCCGTCTGATCCTGTTTCTGGGTATCGAGCTTCTCGCCATCCAGGCGGGAATGAGCCTGAATCGCTACTCCCTTCTGAACGGGGTGGGATGGGTCGGGATGCTGTCATGGTTTCTTATTGGCGGCGCGCTCGCCGGATCGATCGGTTTTGGGGTCATCCTCTCCGAAATCCGCCCCCGGCCGCCGGAAAACGGTGATCCGGGCTTTCTCTGGCGGTTTGTTCCCCAGCTGCCCTGGTTCTGGGCCCTTCTGGTCTCCGCCATCGACAGTTATTTTTATTTTCCCCGTATCTGATCCGTCCTCCGGACATCCTGTTGCCGGTCAGGATCTTCCGGTTTTCCCGCCAGTTCCACGGGACCAAAGCTTGCCAGGGTCTGGAAATGTCCCACCCCTTCCTCCGTTCCCCAGAGCCGCCCACCGGACAGTCCGGCGCCCTCGAGAAAATGGAGCTCCCGGATTTTTCCCGGCGGAGCGGCCTGCTCGATTTCCTGGAGCGGGACGGTCAAGGGATCGATCGGTGTTTCCTGCGTCAGAAGACCGACGATCCGGTTTCTGTAATCCCCCAGGTTGTCCCGGGTCAGACCTTTCGCCATCATTTTTTCGTTCTGGGCCCAGACGCCGGACAACAGCACGATGATCCTGCCGTATCCGGACAGGGGGAGATGGCGGACAACATCGCCCAGAACGCGGACATATCGGGTTTGATTCAGGGGTTGGGAAACAGGAACGACGGGGATTTCCCCTGTGGGGTTCAGGAAAAAGAGGGGGACCGCGGTACCGTGGTCGATCCCGTGAATTCCCGGCGCCGCCGGAATGTTTCGCTCCTTGAGAAGACGGATCAGCTCTGATGCCAGGAAGGGGTCCCCGGGCGGATCAAAGCGGAGGGAGACCCCGAAACCGGCGTAGTCCTCGGAGGATTCCAGTTCAGTCCTGTCGTCCAGGAGGATGATATTCCGGGTTTGCCAACCGGGGGAAAATGCGATGATGGCCCGAACCGGAACGGGGGGGAGGGAAAGCCAGGCGTATAAGTGCTGATAGGCCTCCAATAGGGATCGGGAATGTCCTTTTCGATAAGACTCCAGCAGATCCGGCGTGTGGGGTGCGACGATGGTGACCAGGTCCAAAGGTTATCTCCTTAAGCGTTTGTGAGGAAAAAGGACAATTTCACCCGTTTTCCTTGGCATGGGAAGTCAGGGGATCGATCCGCTCGATCCGGTCGTCGGACGATAGGTCCAGAAAGGGGCCATGGCGGGGAAGGTTGTCGGGAGGATGCGTCCATATCCCGTCTCCTCTGGATAGTTCCAGAAACAGGCTGTTCCCTTTGTTTTTGTGTCGCAGGAGGAGTCGAATCCGGTGGCGTTCCCGCCCGTCGCAGAAAATCCCCCAGGCCATCCCGCGCTCTTTTTTCAGTTCGGATACCAGGCGAAGAACCGTCCGATCCGGTGTTCCGGCAGGCGCGGGTGAAGGTTGCGCGGTTTTCTGCGCGATGAGGTCGGTCATCTTGAGGGCGTCCCGGACATGTCCAACGGCCCTGGCCATCTCCCGGATCTCCCGGGAAAAGATGAAAGCGCGATCTTCGTGGCACCAGTCCCGTTCATCGCGGAGAGCCGGGCAAGGGGCATCCTGGCCGTTGGGGCAGGGGGAGAGGATCCGGAAAAGGCCGGGGAAGGTGGCGATCAAGGCGTCCCTGACCGACAGGAGCGTTCTGGAGGAAAGACGGTCTGCGGGTTCTGCCAGAATCAGGAGACCCCCATTGACCAGCCGGTGGATCCCTTTTCCCAGAAGGGGGACAAAGGCGCCCGCGCTTTCCGGATGTTCCGCCAGCACGTTGGCCTGGAGGAGAACGTCCAGGTTTCCCGGCATATCCGGCATATCCGGAAGGCGAAGGCACTGGGTGGAGAGGGTTCCCCGCCCTCCCACCAATTGTCCGATCGTTTCCCGGGCCAGGGAGAGGGCCGAAAGCGACCGGTCGACCAGAAACGCGTTGACCGGAATGTCGGGTTCCAGGCGGGGGAGGACCGTCTGCAGCACGCCTTCCAGAAACCCCCCTGTTCCGGTTCCCCAGTCCATGATGCGAAAAGGGGACAAGATCCGTCCATTTCGGAAGAAAGGAAGATCGGGAAAGGAAAGCGCCTCCTCCGCCAGCATTTTTCCCTTGGCACAGCTCAGGGGATGGTAGTAGGATCGGTACGAAAGAAGGGCCTCTTCCCGATCCATGTAGGCCGGTTCGGGGTTGTGGGCTACGAAGTTTTTGGACAGTTTCCCCAGCGCTTCGGCCTGGGTGGGGGCGGTTTTTCCGGCGGATCGGATTTTCCCCGTCGATTCCCTGGCGGTTTTTTTGTTGGTCATGATCCCCTTTCTTCCTGAAAGCCGGCCCGTTCGGAACAAATCCGAAAACCCCTTCCGGATTTTCCGGGAGCAAGTGGCCTGGGTGTATTGTAGGAAATTGGCGGATGGTCCTCAAATATCCACGCGTCCCACGGGAATTGGCCGGAAGAAATCCGGTTGTCCGGAAAATTCTTTTTCCAGAGGGTCTTCAGAGGCAGTTTTTCCGGGGGTTTCCGGGGAGAAAAAATTGTCTTGACAACCTATGGGGCTATTGATAGCATTGCGACGTTCACCTCCACAAGACAGTATAGGCCTTAAACCGGTTTTTCTGGGCGTCGTCCATGAAAGGTGCGGTTTGAAGGTGTTTTGTGAAGGGGGCAGTACGTTCGCACCTTGAGGACGACAGGATATATGGATATGGTTTTGCCCCTGAATCGATCTTTGTGAATCGGGGGCGCGCATGTCGTCCGGAGCGGGATGCTCCCGTTATCCGGATGATAAAGCCCGCATCGGCAGCATCTCATCCTGGGCGCTTAGCTGGAGCTTCCAGGATGAAGGTGTCGGGGTGAGGGCAAGATACAACCGGTAGTCAATGAAAGGGGAGTATCTATGTTGAAGAAGACGATCCCGGACGGGACTGCGTCTAAAACCATGTTTTTCTCGTCAATCCTCTGGTTGGCGATCGGAACAACCCTGGGGTTCGTAACCTCCCTGAAGCTTTCGTATCCTGACATCCTGGCCGGAACACCCTATCTCAACTTTGGTCACATCCGCCCGGTGCACGTGATGACGGTGGCATTCATGTGGATCTCCATGGCGTTTGGTGCTGCCGTGCTCTACATGACCCCTCTTTTGTGCGGGACGAAGCTCTGGAGCGAGAAGCTCGGATTATTCAACACCTGGATGTGGAACCTCGGCGGATTTGTTGCTGACGTTTCGCTGGATCTCGGATTCTCCTCCGGGCGCGAATATTCCGATTTTATCTGGCCGGTGGACATATATGTCCTGTCCTTTATCCTGGCCCCTCTCGCGCTGAACCTCTACATGACGGTTCTGAACCGGAAGGTGAAGGGGATCTACCCGACACTCTGGTTTTTCATGGGTTGTCTGCTGTATCTTCCGACAACCTTCGCACTGTCACAGTCCGTTGAGGTTTTCCATGTGACCGGGCTGAACGAGGCGCTCCTGACCTGGTGGTCGGGACATAACCTGTTCGGTCTATGGATCACGCCAATGTCCATGGCCGTGGCCTACTACATGATTCCTAAACTGACCGGGAATCCGCTGTACAGCCACAAGCTGGCCCACCTCAACTTCTGGTCCAATTTTGCCTTCTATTCCACTCCGGGGGCACACCATCTCATGGGTGCACCGATTCCCGAGTGGCTCAAGTCTTTCGCTTCCGTGTCCGGCGTGCTGATTCTCGTTCCGTCAATGGCCTTCCTTGCGAACGCCCTGTTGACCATGTACGGGAAATGGCGCCTGTTTGTGGAAGTTCCTCCGCTTCGCTGGGTGGCAACCGGAACCCTGTTTGCGATCCCCCTGAATTTCCAGGGCGGTTTCCAGCAGACCCGTGCCATCAACTGGTATATACACGGGACCCACTGGGTGGTGGCGCATGCCCACCTGGGAATTCTCGGGTTTTCTACATTTGTGGAAATCGGCGGTACGTACTATGGTATCGAACGGCTTCTCCGGAAGAAGTTCAATCCCACCCTTGAACTGTGGCATTACTGGCTGACATCGATCGGGTTCATTATTTTCTGGACGAGCCTGACGGCAGCTGGTCTGATCCAGGCCGCGGCCAAGGTTTACGAAGTTCCTTACATTGATTCCGTGGTTGCAACCCATCCTTACATGGTGGCCCGTTCGTGGGGCGGATTCCTGATCATCACCGGTCAGTGGATCTTCCTCTATAACGCCTACCGCATGGCGACCTCACCGTCTACGGTGACGACCTCGCCCGTAACCGAAGGGGCGGCAGCCAAGTCATAAAGTCCAGATTGCTTGACTGTTTTCAGAAGGGGGAACGCCCAGGCGTTCCCCCTTTTTTTTCATGTTTTTGGAGAGAGCGACCGGGATCTCATCAAGATGGTCCGGTTTCAGAGATCGGTGTGGATGAGACCTGCGCGGAAAGGATGGCGGAATTTTTGGGTCTGAAAAGGAAAATGGCCGAAGGATTGCCATCTGTGTTATATTGAAAGAACAAACGCTTTTTATTCTCCAAACAGGAGGTCGTCATGTTGTCAGGGTTATTTGAACCCGTCCATCTGATCGTGATTCTGGGGATTGTGCTGCTTCTCTTCGGGGGAAGGAAGCTGCCCGAGATTGGCGCCGGACTCGGAAAAGCCATCTCGAATTTCCGGAGTTCCTACAAGGGGGAAGAGCCAAGCGGACCTTCCGGGCAACATGAGGCTTCCGCCAAAAGCGAAGCGGATTCCAAGCCCCCTTTGTCCCGCTGAAACCTTCCGTTGCCGGACGACCGATCCGGCGACGACATTTTTGATCGTCCCTCCGTTTTTCCTTAGTCTTTTCCTTTCAGCATCTCTTGACTGTATCCCAATCCACCCGTCGCGCCTTTTGAAATGCGTCCAGTCCTGTTATCCATCGAACCACAGGCCTGCCCCTGGTCTCCTCATCAACTTCTCCCGGTCATTGCCGCAAGGGCCAGAACCAGTCGGGATGGTTTTATCGAGAGGCAAGAACGATATCGAAAAACAATTGGGGGTACCGTTCATTTGTCCCGGGGATCTCCGTACATTTCGATTTTCTTCCGGATCCGGTTCAGTTCATAAACGGCTCCGCCGAGGGAGATGAGAAGGGCTTCAGTCTCCAGACATTGCGGATAGTTTTCCACAATCGTTTCCGTACAGTTTCGCACAAGCCTCTGGAGACGGTCGCAGTCGGAAAGGGTTTCGACCCGTCCGGAACCGGGTTTGTCCGAAGGGGTGTCGGCGATTCCGAAATAAAGGTTCCGGTAGACGGAGGAGGGAAGCTCGGTTTCCGAATACTCTTCCCGGACCCATGTGTGCAGGGATCGGCGGACGAATTCCAGGCGCGAGGACAGCTCCTGTTCCCTGACCGTGGAATGGATGGCTTCAAGGAGCCATCGCCCCATATCCCTGTGGGATGTGAGCGGCATGCGGGCGGGGGGCCTTTCGCTCATGTGGGTTCGCCTTTCAACGTTCGCCGGGAGGGTGTTCCCTGAAAACCGAAAGGGACCCCCGGCATAATCGGCCGGTCCGTGGTTCCGGCGTCGGTTTTTCGTTGTCACCGGGCGCGGAATTTTTCTGAAAATATTGTGGTTCTATTTTGTGGGGAAACAGGAAGGTCGTCAATCACCGGTTGCAGTAGTATGTCCAGGAGCGAGTGGGGTTTCAGGATCCGGGGGGAGCAGATCCCCCTCGGGGATGATCCGGGTTCCATCAGTCGGACGGTGCGTCTCCGCTCCATCCGGTTTTTTTCGCATGGCGCTCCAGAATTCAGCGGGCAAAGGGAACGCTCGCGGTAAAGGCGGGAGAGACGGCGTTCAGGACATGGACGGACTCCTGATCCCCCTCGACAAGGAAGTCTGAAATCAGACTTCGCGTATTCCGGTTCAAAAGCTGGGCCCGGATACCGGGCCGACCCCACCGGGAAAAACGGGAGGGTTCCAGGGTCTTGACCAGGTCCGCCGCCTGGCGGGCCATGTGTGCTTTCCGGTATTTTCGCATTTCGGCGATCGCCAGATCCCGGAAACCGAAATCGTTTTCCAGAAACAGACGGGCTTCCCATCCCAGGATTTCCCGGAGGTCCTGCAGGCTGAAACCCGTCAACCCTTCATAGTTTTCCCGCCAGAAGGCGGGGATGGCGGTCGGGCCGATCTTGACCTTCCCCCCGACCGTTACGGTGAAGTGGACCCCCAGGAACGGCTGTCCCAGATCCGGAACGGGATAGACGTTCGTATGGACCGGTTTTTCACCGTCCGGCCGGGGAACGTATTCCAGGTAAACCCCCTTGAACGGGAGGATGGTGGTCTCCAGGGAGTATCCAAAATCCCTGGCGACGCGGTCGGCATAGAGTCCTGCGGCGTTCAGGACGGTTCGATACGAAAAGGTGGTATCGCCGGCCACGAGGGCATGGGGCTCCAGCCTTTTTTTGTAGGGTGTCCGATAAAGGAACCGCACGCCTTCCCGGATGAGTTCCTGTTCCATGAAACGGGAGATGGCCACCGGATCGACCGACGCGGTCCGGGGAGACCACAGGGCGATCTGGGAGGTACGGGCGTTGGGCTCGATTTCGGCCAGTTCCTTTTCGTCGATGATCTCGACATCGACCCCGTTCTTGTCTCCCCTTCGCTTGAGCTCCCGGATCCCTTCCGCCTCCACCGATGTCCGGGCCACCACCACCTTGCCGCAGGGGTTGAGCGGAAGGTTGTTCTGCCGGCAATAATCCTGCCAGAACCGGTTTCCGTCCCGGGTAAAGCGCGCCTTGAGGGAATCGCCGGTATAATAAAAACCGGCGTGGAGGACGCCGCTGTTCCTGCCGCTGGCGTGCAGGGCGCTCGCGTTTTCCTTTTCGATCACCGTGATGGTGGATGAGGGCTCGTTCTCCCGGATGGCCCGCGCCAGGGCGAGACCCATGATTCCGGCACCGATCACGAGATATTCGACGGAAACCTTTTTCCCCTGCATGGACGTGAGCCATTCTCCCGAAGGTTTGTTCCGCTTCTTCGCCTTCCGGCCTTCCGCAAAAATCCCCGAATCCGACACAACGGAAAATATCCGGGCCTGACAACCTGGAGCGAGGAAAGGGAGGTCGGCGCAAAAGGCGGGCGACGCGCGCAGCGGCCGCAGGTCGCGATCGACGAGCCTTTGTCGACCGCAGTAAAGCGCCGGGCGATCCGT
>DAHWKF010000051.1 GCA_027343785.1 Leptospirillum sp.
CCGCCACCGGGAAACCGTCCTGTTTACCCTGGGAAAGACGCCGGTCACCTTTGCCGGGCTTCTGGATTTCGTCCTGATCATCGTTGCCGGTCTTATCGTCAAAAGTCTTGTCAGTCGGGCCTTCCGACGGAGGGCGGAAACCCAGAGCAATCCCCAGGGCGAACATCTGATGAAAATGTTCGCCACTTTTTCCGGCTATCTGATCCTTTTGTTGACAGGAATGATCGCGCTCGAAAATCTGGGAATACAGGTGACCTCCCTGGAAGGGGTTCTCGGAGTCGTTGGACTGGGTTTCGGTATCGGCCTGCAGGGAGTCGCCGCCAACATTATCGCCCTGTTCGTTATCCTTATGGAAAAGTCCATCATGGTCGGTGACCTGATCGAACTGGACGGTATCCTGGGAACGGTCAAGGAAATCCGTCCCCGGTCCACGACCATCATGAGCAGGGACAACGTGGCCATTATCATCCCGAACAGTCATTTCATCTCGAACAAGGTGATCAACTGGAGCCATCTGGACAAGAAAATCCGTCTTCATCTCAACGTCGGAATCGGGATGGATGTGACCAAGCTCGACCAAGCCAAGTCCATCATGCTGGATGTGGCCCTGGCCCATCCGGAAGTCCTCACGGATCCACCTCCCGTCGTCTGGTTCAAGGATTTCGGAGAATCTTCCTTCGATATGGAACTCGTTTTCTGGGTTCGCGAGGGTACCCTGAGGCATACGGTCATCAGTGACCTGAATTTTGCCTTGGCTGAACGTTTCCATAAGGAAAATATCGAGCTTCCCTATCCATACAGGACATTGATCATCAAGGAGAGAAGCGGGTCAGGATCGATTGGCGGTCCCTTTCCGGAAGGTTCTGGGAGAGGTTCCGTGAAAACCGATTGAAGGGTATTTGTCGACGACGTACCGGAGGGCCCATTCGTTCCGGAACAGGGCGACCGGCATCTTTTCCCGGTCATAGACCAAAAGGGTGTCAAGCGTACTGGACAGATTGGCGACCATCTCCGGATTTCCCGTGACCCAGCGGACCCTGTCATAGTTCATGGGTTCGAGTTTTGCCCGGACCTTGTATTCGTGTTCCAGCCGGAATTTCAATACGTCGAACTGAAGCTGGCCTACGGCCCCGACAAGGACATCCCTCTCGCCTTCGGTATCGAGGGTGAAGATCTGTATGGCCCCTTCTTCGGCGATCTGGAACAATCCTTTCCGAAGGTGTTTCCTTTTCAGCGGATCGGCTATCTGGACCCGGACGAAGAATTCCGGAGAGAAATGAGGGATCCCTTCGTAGACGAAATCCCCCTTTTCGGCGAGCGTGTCGCCGATATGGAAGATACCGGGATCATGGAGTCCGATGATGTCACCCGGGAACGCCTCTTCGACCGATTCCCGTTTCTGGCCCATGAACTGGAGAGTTTTGGACAGCCGGACCTCCTGTCCGGTGTTGACATTTCTGGCCGACATCCCTTTTCTGAAACGTCCGGAACAGATACGCAGAAAAGCGAACCGGTCGCGGTGCTGGGGATCCATGTTGGCCTGAATCTTGAAAATGAATCCCGAAAAATGCTCGTTGTCCGGGGGGATAGGGCCCATGTCGCTCATATGCGGGCCGGGTGACGGGGAAAGGTCCAGAAAGGATTTCAGGAAAACCTCCACCCCGAAGTTGTTCAGCGCGCTTCCGAAAAAGACCGGAGTGACGTTTCCGCTTTTGAACTGGCCGTCGTCCCAGATGCCGGCGTCGGCGTCCAGGAGCTCCAATTCGTCCCAGAATTCTGACTGCAGTCCGATTTCCGAAAGAATCGCATCCAGCTTGGGGTCATTCCCTCCCACGATCTCTTCTTCCGAGCGGGCGCCGCCATGTTCCCGGGCTGAATACAGGTGCGCCCTGCGACGAGAGAGGTCGAAGACGCCCCGGAACGTTCGTCCCATCCCGACCGGCCAGTTTTTCGGGAAAGCGCGAATCGACAGATTTTTTTCGATTTCCGAAAGAAGGGTGAGAGGGGGCAGGGATTCCCGGTCGACCTTGTTGATAAAGGTGACGATCGGCAGGTTTCTGAGTCGAGCCACTTCAAAAAGTTTCAGTGTCTGCGGTTCAATGCCCTTGGCTCCGTCGAGAAGCATGATCACCGAGTCGGCCGCTTCCAGAGTCCGGTAGGTGTCTTCGCTGAAATCCTTGTGGCCCGGGGTGTCCAGCAGGTTGATCGCAAATCCGTCATATTCGAACTGGAGGGCACTGGATGTTACGCTGATCCCCCTCTGACGTTCGATTTCCATCCAGTCACTGGTGGCATATCGGGTCGCTTTGCGACTTTTGATGGATCCGGCCATGTGAATGGCTCCCCCATAAAGAAGAAGCTTCTCCGTCAGCGTCGTTTTTCCGGCGTCCGGGTGGGAGATGATCGCGAATGTCCGCCTTCTTCGAATTTCGCTGGCCAGGTCTCCGTGGGATGGAGCCGGCCTGTTGTCGGCCGGATCGTTCATTTCCAACGGCATTTTTCTTTTCCCTTTCTTGCACGTGATCTCATATGGTCCGATGGTCCGGACATGACTACATCAGCCTTCGGGCTTCGACCGAGCGGATCAGCGTAATGTCGTCGACAAACTCCAGTTCAAGACCGACGGGGATTCCGAAAGCGATACGGCTGACTTTCACCCCCAGAGGCTTGAAAAGACGGGCAATATAGAGAGCCGTTGACTCCCCTTAGACCGTCGGAGAGGTTGCGAGAATCATTTCGTGGATTTCACCTGTTTTTGTCCGTTCAAGGAGTTCCCGGATCCGGAGGGCGTCTGGGCCGATCCCTTCCAGGGGGGAAAGCCTTCCGAGCAGAACATGGTATTTTCCCCGGAATTCTCCCGTCCGTTCAATGGCATACAGGGTCTGCACATCCTCGACCACCACGACCGTGGAAGGGTCGCGTAAGGGGTCGGAGCAGATCGCGCAACTTTCCCGTCCCGAATCCCGGTCCATCATGTTCTGGCATTGGGGGCACAGAACGAGGGATTCCCTGAGGTCCGACAGCAATCGGGACAGTCGGAGAACCTCCTCCCCGGGAGCCTTGAGCAGATGAAACGCCAGCTTGGTTGCCGTTTTTATCCCGATACCCGGCAAGGTCCGGAAGGATTCGATCAGCTGATGAAAAGGCAGAGGATAGGGTGAGCGTATCTGCCCTTCCTGATTTCCATTGACTCCCATAGGTTCAGCCGTGTCAGAAGCCCGGAAAACCGCCGGAAAGCCCCGGAGGGAGACCCGACGCTTCAAGGAGCGACTGGGCCATCAAGTCCCTGGCTTTTTTCAGCCCGTCGTTCAATGCGGCGACGATCAGGTCTTCGACAAAAGACGGGTCTTCATTTTTGAGGATTTGCGGTTCAATGTGCAGGGACGTGACTTCCATCCGCCCGTTGACCGTGACGGTCACCATCTGTCCTCCGGCGGAACCCTGGACAGTGCGGGATCCGGCCTCCTCCTGAATCTTGGCCATTTTTTCCTGTAATTCCTGCGCTTTTTTCATGAAATCCGGCATCATGTTTTCTTCTCCTCTCCTCCGGAAGGCGGTGTGGAAAAACCGCTTTTACGGATGGCAATGACCTCCCCTCCGAAGAGGGTTGCTGCTTCGCGGACCATGGGGTGGGAGCGGGCAATCGAATCAGCGGAATCCGGCTCGGAATCCTTGTTGCCCGTTTCCCGGGAGACCGTTAGCTCAAGAGACACCCCCAACTGTGAGCTGACAGCTTTCTGAAACGTCGGGATCGCTTCCTGGATGCGCTTTTCAAAGAAGGCGTTGGGGGCCTTCAGGAAAAACCGGCTGGGGCCTGTTTTCTTGACCTGGCATTGTTCGATCAGATCCCGGACGGAAGGATCAATATCCCGGCATTGATCCATGATCTGTTGCCAGTCAAAGACGGTGGGAGCGTCCTTTGGGGGTAACGGATCGGTGGCAACCGGGCCGGCGTCCTTCATCGGCGGAGGGTTCCGGGAAGGTGGGGAGGGGGGAGGCAGGCGCTCCGCCGGAACAGGCGGGGGAGACTGCCTCGAGAGCCTGTCCAGTATCTCCGGAAGGGGAAGCATGTTTTTGATGTGAGTGATGCGGCACAGAAAAAGGAGAAACGTTACCTGGGGCTGGGGGGATTTCCGGATGCCCATTTCACCTTCCACCAGGACAGAGAGCATCTGCTCCAGAAAAAAGGTGCCCGGAAGGGGTGTTTCCGGAATTTCGGTTTCATCCCAGGCGAAGCGCGGGTCCGTCAGCGGACAGGAGAGGGCGGATGAAAGAAGCAGATCTCGAACCTTGATCGCAAGCGAGTGCAGGGTTGCCCTGGGATCCACCCCCGTGGAAAGTAGCTTGTCTCCTGTTTCCAACGCCGCTTTGAGGTTTCCGGAAAGCAGGGCTTCCAGCAACTGTTTTTCGGGGAGCCCTCCGGCCATTCCCAGAAAAAGCGCAATATCCTCGACGGAGCGGGGATCGTCGGAAAGAAATCGGACCTGGTCGAGAAGGCTGAGGGCATCCCGAAGGCTCCCTCCAGATGTCCGAGCGATGAGATTGAGGATCGGCCGTGAAAATGCAAGGGACTCCCGGTTTGAGATTTCCTCGAGCTTGGCGGTGATTTCGGGAACGGAGAGGGAGCGGAATCTGAAATGCTGGCAACGGGAAAGGATGGTGTCAGGGATTTTGTGGTCTTCGGTGGTCGCAAAAACAAAGATGACGTGGGCAGGTGGTTCTTCCAGGGTTTTCAGGAGGGCGTTGAACGCCGCCTGGGAAAGCATGTGAACTTCATCGATGATATAGACGCGGGTCCGGCTCTTGAATGGGAGGTACCGGATTCCCTCACGCAGGTTGCGTATGTCTTCCACGCTGGTATGGGAAGCTCCGTCAATTTCCAGAACGTCCGGAGAGCTTCCGCGCGAGATCTCAAGACATGATTCGCATTCCTGACAGGGAGCGTCGGTCGGGCCCTTCTGGCAGTTGATGGCCTTGGCGAGGATCCTGGCAACCGTCGTCTTCCCGACTCCCCGGTCCCCCGAAAAGAGCAATGCCTGGGGGAGCCTTTCCGATTTCAGGGCGCTCGTCAGCGCGCGGACGACAAACTCCTGGCCTGCGAGGTCTGTAAAAAGCTGGGGACGCCATTTTCTGGCCAAAGACAGGATCGTTGACATTGGAACCCGACAGGATAAAAGAGGAAGGTGAAATCTCCGGAAGGGGAACCAGGTCATTCCGGGGCACACGGAGCATTCCGCTACCGTTGCTTCCTTCCGGACCTGGCGGGGTTCACGGGGCTCTGTTGCACGGAGCCTGGCTCCCCTTCCGGAGACTTTATGCGGTTTTCTCCGCCTGTCAGATATCATGGCGGAGAGAGGGGGATTCGAACCCCCGAGGCACTTTTTAGGCACCTACACGATTTCCAGTCGTGCTCCTTCGGCCGCTCGGACATCTCTCCACATTATTCTCAGGATCATGCGGATATCGGTAAAGGATATAAGAACGACGACGTAATGACAAGGGGCCCTTGCCGGGTCCGGCGTAAGGTGATCCGGTCCGATGTCGTCAGGAGAGGGTCAGGATCCGCCGGTGGAGCCGGATCAGGGCATACAGGTCTTGCCAGGAAAAAATCGCCCCGTCCGGGTCCGGCATTTTTTCTCCCAGCCGGAAAACATTCTTTTCACCGAAGGGTTCCCCTCTGACGGAAGGGTGAAGAAACACGGCGTTGTTTCCAGGCTTCTGAAGCATTTTTTTCAGAAGGGCGATCCGGGCGGGATCCAGTGGAGAGCGAACCAGGATGAGAATGCCATTCGAATTCTGAGTTTCTGGTCTTTCCATAGAAACGCGTTTTCCTTCTTTGCCAGTGGTGTTTCCCAAAGATCCGAATTTTTCGGTGAGAGATCGCGTCAGAAAAAAAGAAACTGGGAAAAACGGTCGAGGTAGTCGGCCAAATCTTCCGGAGACATGGGGTGCGCCCCACTGGGGGGAGGCTGATCCGGGTCCGGCTCATAAAAGATCTCGACACCCATTTCCGGAAACTGGCTCCAGAACTTGGTCAGGATTTCCCCGTCTTCCATGTCTTCCAGATTCTTTTCAAAAAGCGGCAGCGCTTCCCTGAATAGATAGACGCTGACCGGAATCTCTCCTCCCACCAGTCCGGCCGTGACCCGTACCGCTTCAGCGGGCCGCGCGGACTCGCGAGGGTCGCTTTTGATAAAGACCAGTGTGGCGTTTGATGGCTGTCTGTCTTTTTTTTCCTTCATCTCTGACAATCGGCGCCTTTCCTTCAGTTGAACGAGACGAACCGGTCGCAACCTTCCATCAGCTGTGTCAAGACAACCAGCCCGCAGAACGTTGTCTTGCCGGGATCGCGGATTTTTCTATTCTGGGCCCCATAGGCGCAACTGTATACATGGACTCCCCGGTCTACCAGATCGTTGGGCCAGTTTTCCCGGAGGTAAAGGGTGGCTTCGTCGAGCAGATACAGGTACACCGTGTCATTGTTCCTGAGGGCTTCCTCCACGAGAGGCCTAACCAGGCTATCATCTTTCTTCGATGGATGGGTGGAAAGAAGGATTCCGGTTTTCAAGGAGGTCCCGCTTTCATGATCCGGCCTTTCGGAGAAGAACGTCGAAGAGCCCGTCGGACCGTTCGGAGATGGAGACGACCTGATGTCCTTCGTCGCGGGCGGATCGAGGGACATTGGAGACCGGCTCCCCGGGATCGAGGATGACCTGAAGGGTTTCTCCCGAACGCATGGTTTCGAGCTTGAGCTTGGTCTTGACGAAATTGAACGGGCACTTGACCCCCCGAAGGTCAAGGAACTGGTCAGGCAACTGTTCTGTGGACATAGGGCGACTCCGGAATGAACGGTGTTTGTCAAAATTGCGCGCAGAATCTAAAGAATAATAATATGGGTGTTGAGCGGGACGCCGGGGTGTTATCCTGCCGTCGAATCGGGCGGGTTCCCGGAGGCATCGCGCGAACATTGTTTTTTCGATTGTAGCATGGGATGGGGCCCTGTGAAACAGGCCACCACCTTCCGCCCTGATTGTTTTACCGGTCAAGTCCGGCCGGTGCAGGCCTAGTTATTCTCGAGAAAAGTGCCCACGGTTACGGGCGGCTCGAGAGGCAGTCTCATGCGTTTTTCCAGATTGGGAAAAACAATATCCTTGGCCGTCTCCAGGGTGCAGTTTCGCAAAAGAATGGCCGCGAGCCCCTTCCCCCAGTCGATAAAGATGGGATCGGACAACCGGGCCGTCTGGCGGATAATGGCCAGGGTATCGGCGGTGAGCCCCCAGATCGGGATGACCGGAAGCTCCATGGGCTTGGGGGAAAGAATGGCAGCGACCTTCCGGATGGAATCCATCGCGTATCCCTGTCCGAGCCAGGATTTCGCGTATCCGAAGGCGGGAGAGGCAAATTCGCGGGCCATCTGGGCGGATTTGTCCGAGAAGTTTCGGACGAATTCATAGAACCGGGTGAGGGATTTTTTTTCGAGCGTCTGGTAGGGAATGGAGATCCAGGACAAGGGGTAGACCTGTCCGACGAACAAGGTGATGTTCATCAGAATTTCGCCGTTGGCTATCCGGGCATGAATACGGGGAATGCTCCCGTCGTCAAAATCGGCTCCTTCGTCGTATATGTCACGTACCCACTGGTCGTTTCTTTTCCGGTAAACGAGACGGGCTTCCTCCTCCGTGTCTTCTGCGGTGGTGTACGAGACGACCCTCTGGAAAAAAATGTCGTTCCGGTACAGATCCGGGACGGAACGGATCGCTTCGGACATCAGTCCCTCCGCCTCTATCTGATGGATCCACCGTTCGATTTCCTGAAATATATGCGTGTTGTCCCTTTTGATCATGGCCTGGTGCAAGGATTCGACGTCAGACCTGTCCGACGCCGGTGTCAGGACGAGGTGGTATCCGAAAGAAGTAGGGTGGATATGCAGCAGGAGAAAGTTGAATTCGCGCAAGATCCGGGATGAGAGGATAAAACGGTCGGAGTAAGGTTGCTCCAGCTTGCTGGACGTTTTCAGAAATTGGTCAAGGTGATTGTTTTCCCCCTTTGAAACAACGCGTTGGAGGAATGAGAGAAAGTCGTCCCATGATTGACCGTGTTCTGCCTCCGGCCAGAGTCCCTTGAGGGCAGGGGAGTGGAGAATCATACGCTTGTTCTGGTAAAAAAGACCCTGGTAAGGGCCCATGGTCTTGAACAGTTTGTCAAAAGCCCTTCGCGGCGGAAAGGGCGAACCAAAAAAACTGTCGGGGGCTCTGATTTCATAAAGAAACATGGATATCCCGTCTGGTTGGTTGTCGGGCGGTCACTTTCTTGAAGAAAAACAAACTTGCAATAGCGCATATCATAGCGAAACAACGGGGTTTTTCCCATTCCTCCAGACGGTCGGCTCCCGCCGGAACGTTTCCGGCCGGGCAAGAATTCAGAAAAAAGGATGCCATTCTCCTCCCGAAATCTGCCCTCAGGCCCATTGGGCGTGAACGGAAAACGAAACTGGGGTGACACATTGTTTCGTTCTCTGATCGCACCACTCACCGGACTTATCGGGTTTTTACTGATTTTACTGTTGAGAACCACTATCCGGTTCCGTCTTGTCGGATTCGGGGAGTTCTCGGAGAGGAAATTCCAGAAGAAAAGCCTTGTTGTGTCGCTGTGGCACAATCAGCTTCTTTTCATGCCGTTCATGTGGTCCGGGAGATGGGGCGGGGCCCACGCCATCGTTTCCCGTTCGCGGGACGGGGAGCTGATTGCCGCTATCCTCCGGTTTTTCGGGATCTGGACAGTGCGGGGATCTTCAACCCGGGGGGGGACGGCGGCCCTCAAACAGATCCTGTCGATTGCGAAGAAGAGGGAAGGCGCGTTTTTTGTTACGCCGGACGGTCCCTTGGGCCCTCCTTTCCGGATCAAGGAAGGGGCCGGATTCTTGACATATCGGCCGGATGTTCCCATGTATTGTATGTCTGTTTCCTATACCGGCTACAGGATGCTGGGAAGCTGGGACGGTTTTGTCGTTCCCTTCCCGTTTTCAACAGCCTATTTTGTATGCTCGCCGCCGATCTATCCGGGCCGGCAGAAAAATTACTCCCTGCGCCTTGCCGAGATCGAACGGGGGTTGCACATTGTCAACGAGGCATCCATGGCTCTCTCGACAGGCAGGATTCGGCCCGAAGAAGCGGTTACAATGCTCAATGACAGGTTTTCCGGCCATGACCGGAAAAACCATGAAACGGACCGGGAAATGGCGGACGGTTCCGTTTCCCTACCAGAATAAAATCGATGGGGCGACCATGAAATCACTGATCCGTTTTTTTTCATTTTCTCTTTCCCTCTCATGTGTGTGGCGAAAATGCCTTCGTTTGTCACCGCTGCTGGTTGTGTTCCCCTTTTTTTGGGGGGGATGCGCCTATGAGCTTCCGGAACAGCCGACGGTGTTCGTGACCAAAAGAACGCCCGACAACCTGAAGGAGTTGCTGGAAAACCGGAAAAGCCATCAGGGCCATATCGCGGTTCTTGGGGGGCAAATCCTCCGGCGTTCGGATACCCCGGTCGGACGATATTTTCTGATCCGGGATCTCCCGCTCGGAGACAATTCCTATCCGACGCCGCCCAATTCTCCGATCCGGATCCGGAAGCCCCCGGCCCAAGAGGCATTCATCCTTTTTGCCCCATCTCTTCGGATGATGGGAAACACTAAACCCGCTACAAACAAGGAGACGAGTTCCTTTGTTGTTTTCGGAAACCACGACAACAGGACGGTCGTGATCGGGCCCGGACATCTTGTCACCGCCGTGGGAGAGGTCCGTGGCATGATCCCGTTCCCGCGTGACAAGTCCCGTACGCGATACCTGCTTCTGGTGAGTCATTACATCATCCTCTGGTCGAAAGCCCATCCGGAAGACTACCCGCTGGTCCTGAAGAAGTAACCGGAGAGGGATTGTCCTCTCCGGCAAAGGATGGTTGCCGGCCCTTCATCCCCGGACCTGTCTGTTTTCTGTCTGAAGGTTGAGACGTCTGGACTGCTGAATGAAAAACAGGGGAGCCTGTTTACTTATATAATGGGGTAGAGTATACATGAAAGACGTCCAGGCCATAAAGACCTTTTCTGTCCGAATGATCCCGCTCCGCTTGAACAGCGGGATCTCCCGGGAATCTTGATGGAAGGGCTCAGGGAAGAGGGGAATGATGTACAAGAATCGCCCGCTCCTTCCGGAGGAACGAAGAGGTTGCAATACATGTAGATACTAAGTATCATTTAACGGTTCCGTGGAGAGCCTGCGGGGTCGGTGAGTGGGGGAATGAAGTGGAAATCAGTGAAAGATTCTGCAGGTCGAATGTGAGGTCGAAGCTCTTCCGCCCCCGTAATATCGTATTGGCCTGGATATTCGTTTTGTCGTCCGGTTTTTTTTCGGTCTCTCTGGCCCAGGATCCTTCCCCTGAAGCGGAGAAAACGGGCGGGGAAACGGTGACTGTCAGTCAGGCTGTCGACATGGCGCTTTCACGGAATCCGGATGTTCTCGCCTATAAAAAAGCCTGGATCGGGACGCGAAAGCTCCAGGTGACCGCTCTCGCGCCGGCGGACCCGCAAATCCAGTACCTCTGGGGAGGCGCCGAGCAGGGCAACGGGCCCAGCGGTGCGGGTCTTCCTTATGAATCCGGCAGCAACTGGTCCATCTTTCAGAGTTTTCTGTTTCCCGGAAAAGCCCAGGTCGGGTACAAGATCAACAAGGACAATACACACAACGCCTATTACGCATACCGGATCCAGCGGGTCACCCTCCGTAACCAGACGGAGATCGCCTGTTACCAGCTGCTTCTCGCGAAAAAAAGTCTGGATCTGAACCAGGAGATGCAGACCTGGTTCAAAAGGGCCCTCGAAATCACCCGCGCCAAGCTGTCGGTCGGCTCCGCCCAGATCCTGGACGTTGTCAACGCGAAGGTTCAGTTGAGCCAGGCCAAGCTTGATGAACTGACGTACAAATGGCAGATCAAGGTGGCCCGTCGACAGCTGAACATGCTGCTCAATCTCCCGCTGGAAACCCCCCTCGACGTCTCTCCGGTGGGGGAGCCGAAGGGGATTTCGAAATCCCTCTCCCAGCTGGAAGAGATCGCCATCATCAACCGTCCTGACCTTTTGTCCGCACGGACGAACCTGGAGTTGAACCGCCACCAGTTGACTTTGGCGCACCTCGGTTATCTGCCGGATTATCAGCTGATGGCTTCCGAAGGGGGAGAGTCCTGTTACGGCTTTGGCGGAATCAACTGTTATTATGTGGGGCTTCAGGTCAATGGTCCCATCTTTGTCCCAATCAAACAGATGAAACAGGTGGATTCAGCCCGGGAGATGGTCCGGTCGGCAGACTTCCAGTACCAGTGGCAAGCGAACCAGGTCAAGCTGAATGTGGACAACACCTATTCCCAGGCCATCCTGGGATACCGCCAGTTCCGGATCAATGAGTCCCAGCTTGTCCCCCAGACCCGCCTTGCGTTTGAACTCGCCCTGACAGGATATGAAAACCAGAAGAACGATTTCCTCTACCTGATCAACGCCATCCAGTCCTACAGGCAGGCCCTGTATAACCAGTACCAGAGCCTGATCAACTATTACGAATCCTTGTCCAACCTGGAGGCGGCTGTCGGTACTGCCTTGCCGCCGGATTAGGGTTCCGACCGGTCTCCCCCCTCCCGCTAAGAGGTTCGCATGCTTTTTGAAAAACCCCTGTTTTCCATTTTCATCGCCTTGTGTCTGGCTCATTTTCTGGCGCCTCCGGCCGAGGCCGTCGCACCTCCGGCGTTGAAACACTCCGTTCCGGCCGTCCAGCTTCCGGATCGCGTCCGGTTAACCCCCGCCCAGATGAAATCGCGTTGGGTGTCGACTCAGACGGTCATTCCCCGCAGGCTGGTCCGGACGATCAGCCGGACGGGAACGTTGAATTTCGACGAGGAAAAGGTGTCCGTTCTGGCGGCCCGCGTGAGTGGGCGGGAAGTCAAGGTGCTCGCCTTCGAAGGCCAAAGGGTGGCCAAGGATGATCCGCTGGCGCTGGTCTACAGCCCCGATTTTGTGACGGCTGAAGTGGAGTACCTGAATGCGTTCAAGGTGGCCAGGACCATCCGGAACGGAAAAGAGGCGAATTCCTATATCCATGCGGCGGCAAAAAAGCTGGTCCTGATGGGGGCATCCGAACGGGATCTGGCCCGTCTGTCGCGAACCCAGAAAATCGCTCCCTATCTGACTCTCCATGCTCCCAGGGAAGGTATTATCCTTAATTCGCAGCTTCGGGAAGGACTCTTCATGAATCCCGGCGACCAGTTGCTGACGATCGCGGATCTTTCGAAACTCTGGGTTTATATGGACATCTACGAGGGAGATCTGCCGTTGGTCCATACCGGCCAGACGATTTTGGTCCAGACGGTGGCGTATCCGGGAGAGACCTTCAGGGGGCGGATCATCTATCAGGGAGGGATGGTGGATCCCCAGACGCGCACATTCCACGTCAGGGGAGAGATTGACAACCCGAATAAACTCTTGAAACCGGGCATGTTCGCTTCCGTCCTTATCCGCCTCACCCATCCCGAAAAGGTGATCGCCCTCCCCGAGTCTTCTTTTCTGAAAGACGAAAAGGGCTTCCATGTTTTTGTCGAAGCGTCCCCCGGTGTGTTTGACGTCCGACCCGTCGTTCCGGGTCCGGAGGAAGAAGGGCTGATCACGGTCGAAGAAGGGCTCCGGACAGGTGAGTCCGTCGTCGTGTCCGGAGCCCTTCTTCTCGAAGGGCTCCGGGAACAGATTCTGAACCGGAAGCTGGAAAAAAGGGATCGTCTCAAGGGACTGGGGGCTTCCTGATGCACTTTCTCGTCCGGGCGGCCCTGAGGGAACGGATGCTCGTCTATCTTCTCTCATTGTCCGTCATCATCCTGGGGATTTTTTCTTATGAAAACCTCCAGATTGAGCCCTATCCGGACATCTCTCCCCTGATGGTGCGGGTTCTGACCCAATGGCCCGGCCGGGGGGCCGAAGAGGTCGAACGGCAGATCACCCTTCCCATCGAGATCGCGATCAACGGGACGCCCGGGATGAAAATCCAGCGCTCCATCTCCATGTATGGACTTTCCGTCGTTATTGCCATTTTTCGTGACGGCATAGACGATTTCGAGGCGCGCCACCGCATCTATAACCGGATCTCCCAGGCGAACCTTCCAGGAGGGATCGTTCCTGTCCTGGACATCAATACGCCCGCTACCGGCGAAATTTTCCGGTACACGCTGTCCGGAGCCCCTCCCGACGAGCTCAAGACGCTTGACGACTGGGTCCTCGAACGACGATTCAAGGAGATTCCCGGTGTCGCGGACGAGTCCGGAATGGGCGGCTGGATCCGGCAGTATCAGATTATGGTGGATCTGGCCAGAATGCGCGATTACAACCTGACCCTGCCGCAAGTTGTGACCGCTGTTTCGGCGGCCAATAACAATGTGGGAGCGTATGTCCTGAATTTCGGCGAGACCGCCGAGGTTGTCCGGGGGATCGGGCTTCTCCGCAACCGCCATGATATTGAAAACATCATGGTCGCGGAGGTGAAGGGGACTCCGGTTCTGATCAAGGATATCGCTACGGTGCGTATCGGGCCGCAACCGCGACTGGGACGGGTGGGACGGAATTTTGACAACGATACGGTGGAAGGGGTTGTTCTTCTTCTGCGAGGGGCGAATACCCGCCATGTCCTGAAGAAAGTCCACGAAAAAGTTCTGGAAATCGAAAAGCACGATCTTCCGAAAGGCGTACGGATCCGGCCCTTCTATGACCGGACCGATCTCATGAGGTGGACGCTCCATACGGTGATCGAGAACCTCCTTCTGGGGATTACCCTTGTTCTCCTGACGCTCTACCTGTTTCTGGGAAACATCCGTTCGGCCCTGATCGTTGCGTCCACGATCCCGGTGGCCCTTCTGGCGGCGTTTTCTTTCATGAAATGGCGGGGGATATCCGCCAACCTCCTGTCTCTCGGCGCCATCGATTTCGGTATCCTGGTGGACGCATCCGTGATTGTGGTGGAAAACATCTACCGCCACCTGATGGAAGATGTCCGAACGAAATCGGATACGACCGGCGCCATTTACCGGGCTGTTTCCGAAGTCCAGAGCGCGACGGTTTTTTCCACCCTGATCGTTTTCACGGCCTACGTTCCCCTGATCTTCATGAAAGGGGTTGAAGGCAAGATTTTCACGCCCATGGCTTTTACGATGGGCGGTGGTCTTCTGGCCGCGGTTTTTCTGTCGATGACCCTTTCTCCCGCCCTCTCATCCTCTCTCCTGTCCCGGGTTTCCCCGCACGAGGACACCTGGCTCATGCGACACGTCAAGCGGATTTACGGGAATATCCTGTCCTGGGTTTTGAAATATCGCATGGCGACCCTTTCCGTCGCTGGCGGAATCCTGTTCCTGACGCTCGGGGTCGTTTTCCCCCGCCTGGGAACGGAATTCCTGCCGAAGCTGGAGGAAAACAACCTCTATATCCGCGCCACCTACCCCGTGGCCATCAGCCTGCCTTACGGGGCGAAAATCACGGACGCGATCCGGCGGATGGTGCTAGAGATACCGGAAGTGCAGACGGTGACTTCGGAAGAAGGGAGGCCTGACGACGCCTATGACGTGGGAGGGTTCTGGAACGCGGAGTTCGCCATTTTTTTCAAGCCCCATGACAAATGGCGCAAGGGCGTGGACAAATCGGTCATCCAGAAAGAGATACTCGCAAGGCTCCATTCCATTCCCGGTGTGACATATAATGTCTCCCAGTATATCGAGGACAATGTGGAAGAAGCGGTGTCGGGGGTCAAGGGCCAGAACAGCCTCAAGATTTTCGGTCCCGATCCGGTGCTTCTCGAGCGGTTGGGTCGGCAGTCCATGGCGTTGCTGCGGGGGGTCAAGGGTTTTCATGATCTGGGCATGTTCCGTATCCGGGGGGGGCCGGAACTTCTGGTGAGGGTGGATCCCATGGCCTGCGCCCGTTACGGGGTCCATGCCCAGGACGTGGAAAGCGTCCTGCAGACGGCTGTCGGGGGGATTGCGGTGACCCAGGTCCTCAAGGAAGAAAAGCGGTTCGATGTCACCGTCCGTCTCACAAAGCCCTACCGGAAAGATCTCAAGGCGATCCGTTCCATTCTGGTGGACAGTCCGGACGGTTCGCATATCCCCCTGTCCCAGCTGGCAACCATCGAGGTGAAGAAAGGCAACACCTATATCTTCCGGGAGCAGAACTCCCGTTATGTCCCCGTAAAATTTTCTATCCGCGGAAGGGACATGGGAAGCGCTGTAGAGGAAGCCCGGCAGCTTCTTTCCCGATCCCTTCCATTGCCTGAGGGGTACAGGATCCGCTGGTACGGCGAATACAAGGAGATGAGGGACGCCCAGAACAGGCTTTTGATCCTGACGCCCATCGCGATCGGGTTGATGTTTCTTCTCCTGTACTGGTCCTACCAGTCGGTCAAATACGCCCTTCTTCAGCTCATGTCCGTCCCTTTCGCCCTGATCGGAGGAATATGGGCTCTTTTCCTGACCGGGTATCCGCTGTCCATTTCGGCGGCGATCGGGTTTCTGTCCCTGTTTGGCATCGCGATCCAGGACGGAATGATCCTCATCAACTTTGTCACGGTGCTGCGCCAAAAGGGAATGGACATGGAGGCCGCCCTTCTGGAAGGCGGCCGACTCCGGGTGCGTCCCGTCCTCATGACGGCCCTGCTGGCGGGTTTCGGCCTTTTACCGGCGGCTTTGTCGACCGGAATCGGAAACCAGGCGCAGAAACCCCTCGCCATCGTGATCGTCGGCGGGGTGTTGACCGCCATCATGTTTACCCTGTTTGTTCTTCCGGTCGTCTATTCCCTGAGCGGAAATCTCCCTCAGACGCGGGAAGTTTCTTTCGGAGAAGAGCCGGTCGCTCCCGAATCGAACAGGCCTTCCGTGTGATCTGAAAGGGGTTGGCGGGGGAATCCGTAGGATGCCAGCGACAGGGACCCGCCGGAAATTTCCGCATGGAGCTGGATCGGTCCGGTCGTGTCGTATCCAAAACCCATCGCCACAAAGATCGGCAGGAAATGTTCCTCGGTGGGATGGTTGAATCGGGGCGAAGGGGCGTTCATCCGGAAATCCAGGAGAGCCCTGCTTTTCTTTTCGATAAGGTTTTTCCGGAGCCACGCATCGAATGCCTCGATCTCCGGGTAAGGGGAGCGGCCTGGCCGGTAGGCCCGAAGGTTGTGGGTGGTCCCGCCGCTGGCGATCAGCAGGGTTTTTTCGGGAAAGGACTCTCGCAGGAAGGCTCCCAGCTGCATCAGGTCGTCCGGAGAAAAGCCTTCCGGAAGGGAAACCGGGATGACGGGGACTGAAGCGTCGGGGTAGATGGCGATCAGGGGTACCCACGCTCCGTGGTCGAGACCGCGTTCGGGATCGAGCTGGCATGGGATTCCCGCGTTTTTCAGTTTTCCCTGAAGTCGTTGGGCTTCCAGGGGTTCCCCGTTTGCGGGGTATCGGATCCGGTAAAGCTCTTCCGGAAAACCCATGAAATC
>DAHWKF010000067.1 GCA_027343785.1 Leptospirillum sp.
GAAATAACAGGATTCAACAGATATTTGTCGTGCCTACCGGACCCGTTTTCCCGGGATGGCGACTGCAATTTTCAATCGTTCTAATATCGAAGATAGACGCCAAAAAGTCAATTCATCCGGCGCACGACGGGCCGATTCGAGAAGAATCTCCCGATATGCGGCTATCAGTCTTGACAGTACAGCCCTCCCTGTATTAGGTTATTAGGTAAATAATTTTATAACCTAACTGATCGGGGAGCGTGTTTGCGATGAGTCAGCCGGAGGAAACCAAGACGGCCAGTCATGAGCGGATCAAGGGTGCCAGGAACCCTTGGGAAATGCTGCCCGAAATCCTCGACTATGCCCGACAGGGTTTCGGGGCCATTCCCGAAGAGGAGTTCAATATTCGCCTCCGGTGGTGGGGTCTCTACCCCCAGGGGGACGGGGCGGGCACCAAGGGAGGGGTGGACCCGTTTTTCATGCTTCGGATCCGTATACCCGGGGGGCGGCTGACATCCGGCCAGTTCCGGAAAATCGGCCAGATTTCCCGAAAACACGCCCGGGGAACGGCGGACGTGACCGTCCGGCAGAATATTCAGCTGCACTGGATTCCGGCAGAAGCCCTTCCGGAGATTTTTTCCCAGCTGTCTTCCGAAGGGCTGACCAGCATGGGGGCATGCGGAGACGATACCCGAAATATCACCACCTGTCCGATGAGCGGTCTGGATCCCCATCCCGAAAACAATTTTTCGGATCTGGTCGAAGAAGCGACGCGGGCCCTGAACGGAAATCCCGTTTTCTACAACCTGCCGAGAAAATTCAAGATCACCCTCTGCGGATGCCCGTCTGAATGCACCTATCCAGAGATCAATGATGTCGGCATCACACCCGTCCGGCATCCGGATGGCCGATCGGGTTTCTCCGTCCAGGTGGGTGGAGGCCTGTCGACACGACCGCATTTTGCCGTCCGGCTGCATTTTTTCCTGACGCGCGAACAGATCGTTCCGCTCCTGGTCGGCATTGCCAGTCTCTTCCGGGATCAGGATGGATTGCGGCAAAAAAGGGAACGGGCCCGCCTCAAGTTTCTTTTTCTGGAACATGGATGGGACCGGGAGAGATTTGAGCGGGAGCTTTCCCGTTATCTGGAGTTTCTTCCGGAGGCCTGGGTTCCGGAACAACCTTTTCGGGCCCCTCAGATGGTCAGGGACCATACGGGGTTCCAGAAGCAGAAGGGGGAAAACCGGTTTGTCCTGGGAATCCCGTTGAACCAGGGGGTCTTGTCGCCAGATCTGGTCGACAGGATCGCATGGCTCTCAGAGACTTATGGCGACAGTGAAATCCGTCTGACCCCCCAGCAAAACCTTCTCGTCCCCGGGATTTCGGGGCAAAAGATCGAAGAAGTCTCAGGCTTCCTGCAGGAATGGGGACTGCCACCCGACGGGAACAACTACCTCTCCCGGACGGTCTCCTGTACCGGAAAAACCTTCTGCCGGCTCGCACTGGTGGAAACAAAAGACTGGTCCAGAACGCTGGCCGGGGAGCTGGATCAGCTGTACCCCCATCCCAGAAAACCGATAAACATCCATGTCACGGGATGTCCAAACGATTGCGGACAACAGCGGATTGCCGAAATCGGATTGCAGGGAGTCCAGTTCAAGGGGGCGGACGGATTGGTGCGTGACGGTTTTGACCTTTTTCTGGGCGGACAGACCGGTACATTGAAATCCTTCAACACGCGGACGGGTATCCGCATCGGTCAGGATCAGGCCCCCGCCCTTTTGTACAGACTGATCGGTCTTTATGAAGACAGTCCGGAAGAGGAGGAAAGCTTTCGGGATTTTGTCCTCCGGCAGGGGATCGAAAATCTGCGTGATCGTCTGAAAGAAGAGATTGCCTTGCAGGGAGAGTGAGGAGGAAGGGTCAGGAGTGGGTTGACCAGTACAGGACAAAGTAATAAAGCCCGATCAGAACGATCAGGATCCCCCCCTTGAACCACCTTCCATACGCCTGGGTATAAAGAGAAACCAGGATGGCAAGACTGACGAAAAGCAAGAGGATTCGCCAGTCAAACCGGGTATACCAGTCATCGGTCGGGGTAAGGGGAGTGGTCATCGGATATATCACGACCCTGGATATCAAATTGGTCAGAATTAACGAAGGTTCATCCGGGATCGCACCTTTTCCGTCAGCTTCAGAATCGGACGATGCAACCGCTCGTTCTTCTGTGCGATCTTTTCGAGCATTCCTGCCAATACCGCCTGGGGGGCGTTCCTGTCGTAGTCGGGAGCTTCCCGGGCCATCAGGATGGCCTTTCGCCGATAGTCCGTCATGGTATTGTGCAGCGGCATCTTGTAGCTGAAAATGACCTCCTCGATCATCGGCAGCACCTCCTTCTCAGGATTCTCCGTTGTACTGACGAAGGATTCCAGAAGCTGGCAGAAGAAGGAATAATGACGGGCCTCGTCTTTGGCAAGGTAATTTAACAGCTTGCCCAGAACCGGTTCCTGGACCCTCCTCCCGAGGGACTGGTAGTACATCTGCGTCGCCTTTTCCTGGAGCAGGGTATAGGTAAAGACCTGGACCGGTTCGGAAAATCCGATGGAGAAAGATTTCCGATTCTCCAGAATCATTCTTTCCTCCAGCACTTCCTCGGATGGTTCAATGCCGGACTTGAGCTGGTACATGGTCAGAACCTGGGCGTGCTTGTCCTCTTCGAATCCCCATCGCACGATAAACCGGAAAAGCTCCCGATTATGAATGGCCTCCTGTGTCGTCGGTGCTTCTTCAATGGGAAACAGTTTCTGGTATTCCTGAAAATATCCCGGAAGATGATCCTCGACGTATGAGACGAAAACAACTGCCCCCTTCTGACCTTCCGTCAGCAATTCCGGTTTCAGTTGTTCCCACGGAAGACCAGTAAAGCGGTTCCAGTTGGCGTCGTCGGCAATCTGGTTGAACGAAGTGACGATGGGCCTGAGGACGGATGTTTGAAGGTGCACAAAAAACCTTTCCAGAATGGTTCTCTATTTAGACAAACTATTTTTAATAAGGCTAACGTTCAATTATAATCTTTGCCGTGAAGGATTGCTATATTTTTTTTCTGAAATGAACCAGCCATCATAAGACGCCTTTCCGCATGCCCGATTTCCTTCCGAATACAGGGATTTCTCCGACCAGGCCACGAATGGGACCCGGCTTTTTTCGACCCCATGACAGGAAAAAATTATGTTAGAATGGCCGAATCATCCAAATAATTTGTTTTCAGGTAACGCTCCTTGATCTGTCGGAAGATGGTTCTTGTGAAAATCTGTTCATCACTGTAATGGCAGAACGAGGCCCGATTGGACTTCTCCGGATATTCATCAAAACCAATCATGAAGATTCTCTTTCTCTCTTCGGAAGTCTCGCCATATTCGAAGAGCGGAGGCCTGGCTGATGTCGCCGGGGCCCTGCCGGAAGCTATCGTGTCCGATCACAATGTTGACCTCCGTGTTGTGACTACGGCGTTCGGAGGAATCCGTCGACTGGACGGAATCACACTCAAAAAAGATATCAACTTTGAGCTTCCAGGTGGTATGGGGAAGACGGAAGTTTTTACCGCACGGACCAAAGGAGGTGTTCCCGTCACCTTCCTGAATCCCGGCAACCTGTTTGAAAGACCCGGATTGTATGGAGAAAACGGCCTGGACTACCCCGATAACTTTGAGCGTTTCGTGTTATGGAGTTATGCCGTCCGGGGATGGATCAAAGACGAAGGCTTTTTTCCCGATATCGTGCATGGAAATGACTGGCAGACAGGTCTGTTCATGGCTCTCATGGAATACTGGAGAGTGACAGACAAGGCATGGGAAACAGTCGCTTCACTATTCACCATCCACAACCTGGCCTACAAGGGGCTGTTTCCGATAGAGAATTTGCCCCTCACAGGGCTGCCGCCATCGTACGGCCATTTTTCCCGGCTCGAATTCCACGGAAAAATGGCCTTTATAAAAGGTGGAATATGCTGTTCAGAGATGCTTTCCACGGTGAGCCCTTCTTACCGGGAGGAAGTTCTCGAAGAGCCCTTGGGAGAAGGTCTTAGCGGTGCTCTCGCTAACAGAAGAGAGCAGTTTGTCGGAATCCTGAACGGAATCGACGACGCTCTCTGGAACCCGGAAAACGATCCCTTCCTCCGGACACGTTATTCGCTTCATGACCTGTCCGGAAAAGCCGACTGCAAGAAAGTACTTCTGGAAGCATTTGGTCTGGATCCCACCTTTTCAGGTCCCTTGTTCGGCATGGTGACGCGGCTGACTGGCCAGAAAGGGGTCGATCTCGCGGTAGACGGAGTGGAGAAACTGCTCGAAACCGGGGTTGATTTCCGGTTGGTCATTCTGGGTTCAGGGGAACCCCTGCTGGAAGAGAAGACCATCCGGTTGTCCAGAGCCTTCAGACAGAAAGTCGGCGTCCGGATAGGCTTTGATGATCCTTTGGCTCACAGGATCATGGCAGGGTCAGACTTCTTCCTGATGCCTTCCCGTTTTGAACCTTGCGGTCTTTCCCAGATGTATGCCATGAGATACGGGACAATTCCGGTCGTGAATCCCACAGGGGGACTCAAGGATACGGTCGATCCCTCAGAGGCCGGGATCTGGCTGGATGATTTGTCGGAGGCGGGAGTGATGGCCGGCATCCACAAGGCGATCGGCCTTTTCCAGGACAAAGCCCGGCTCAAAAAGCAGATCGTCGATGCCATGCGAAAAAATAACAGCTGGAAAGCGAGGGCAGGGGATTATATGGAAACCTACCGGAAAGCGATCGGGATCCGCCGAAAAATCACTGGTCTTTCGTAACTACCCGGATCGCCCGGAAGATGGCAAGAATTCCCAGTACCAGAATCGTTCCCACTCCGAAAACGACAATATAGTCGAAAGGCCCCCAGCCGCTGATTCCCGAAGACTGTATGGTTCCCATTTTCCTCCCTTTCTTTAGGAGAAGCTTCCGAGACTTTCTCGCCTCAACTTGTTTTCATTGAGGATGTATATCCGGTTATCCGCCACCCTGATCAGCTCCGCCTGGATAAAGGCCCCCAATGACCGGGAAACGGTTTCCCGGGAAACGCCCGACAGGGATGCCAGCTCTTGTCGGGTAAACCGGTCATGGATGTAGGGGATTTCGCCTTCCGGCTGCACGCCTTCTTTTTCATAAATTGTCAGCAAGGTCCTGGCAATTTTTGCAAACGAGTCCGCAAAAGCCATGTGAATCAGTTTTTCGTCTGTCTTCCTGATCCGCTGGCCCATGACGGCAAGCATCCGGAGAGCAAACTCCGGATAGGTGACAAAGAACCGCAGAAAGTCACTTTTTTCGATAGACAGGACGCTTGTGGGTTCGATGGCGGTAACGGTGGCACTGCGGGTATCGTCATCGAGAAGGGCGATTTCGCCAAAAAAATCCGAGGGGTATCCGATAGACACGATAATCTCTCGTCCTTCGGCATCTTCGGTGGAAATCTTGACAGATCCCGAAACGATCACAAAAAGCTCCATCCCCCGGTCGAATTCCTGGATGATTTTCTGACCGGACCGGTAATGCCGGAGACGAACGATCTTTTCAAGGGATTCCACTTCGTCCGGCTTGAGGGATTTGAAAAGGTCGACTGACTTGAATGCCTGAAGGAGTTCGGAAAGTTCTGGATTCGTCATTCGGTCCCTGCGTATTGGTCATTCGTTATTTCCAGACAATATAGCCTTTCGTGCTCACTTAAATGATCATTGTATCCCGGTTTCCTCGAAATGCCAACTGTTGCCACCGCGCAAAACCTGACGGATTGGGATCAACTTGTTTCTCAAGAAATATCTTCCGAAGAGAAGTCATGACCATCAGGCATCAGCGGCCCATGGGAAACAGTCACATAAATTTTATTTGTCTTTCCCGGAATTATCTGATATTAATGTCGTGCATTTATACGAAAATTCAGGAATGGTTTCCTCGCGTCTTCTGTTTTTGTCCGGAACCTCCGGCATGTCCGGGCATGATACTTATATTTCTTGGGTCCACAGGCTGACATTCGGCGACATTGAATGGCCTTAATAAGGAGGCTCTTTTTTGATCAGAACACGAACAGGAAAGATTCTGGCCCTGGGTTCCACTTTTTTTCTCCTGGTATCCGGTTGTTCCACCGTTTCCCATCCAGGCTCCCCGGACTCCTCATCTTCTGTGACCCAGACGGTCACTCCACCCCTGATCCCCAGTCCTCCTCCGGATCAGATATCCAAGACCCCCGGGCCGATGGCGAAAAAATCAGATGGGACTTCCCTTACGTCTTCCCCGGTTGATCAGTTGCAGAAAAAACAGCTGGAAAAACCCTTTTTCATGCGGATTCCGGACGACCCCAGCATCGAATGGTATGGCACGTATTTTCAGACCGTCGCCCGCAGTCATTTTTCTGTCTGGCTTTCCCGGTCGACCCGCTATCTTCCCATGATGAAAGCTGTTTTTCGGGAAGAAGGCCTTCCGGAAGACCTCGTCTATTTGTCCCTGATTGAAAGCGGGTTCAGTCCCCGGGCCTATTCCTACTCAAGGGCCGCAGGCCTCTGGCAGTTCATGCGAGGGACTGGCCGAAAGTACGGTCTCAGGGTCAATGCCTGGATTGACCAGAGACGGGACCCTCTTCTTTCGACCCGGGCCGCGGCAAATTATCTGAAAGATCTTTACACGGAATTCCATTCATGGAGTCTGGCGCTTGCAGCCTACAACGCCGGTGAAGGCAAAATGGCGAATGCAGTTGCCGATACCGGTACGAAGGATTATTGGGAAATCAGAAATTCGAACTCGATCTCGAACGAAACAAAGGACTATGTTCCGAAGTTTCTGGCGGCTATGAAGATTGCGAAAGACCCTTCACGGTACGGGTTTGCAAATATTGATTACCAGCCCCCGCTGGAAACCGAATCGGTCGCTTTGCACCATCCGGCGGAAATCCGCGTTCTCGCCAGGGCCGCAGGCGTATCCCTTTCCACATTCAGAAAATTGAATCCGGAATTTACGCGTTGGGCGACGCCCCCCCACATGTCTTCTGTATCAGTGAATATTCCTGCAGGCAAACAGTCGATGTTTCTGGCAAACCTGGCCCATCTCCCAAAAACTTCCCGCCATGACCTCTATGCCGATGCCAATGGCGGAGTCCATACGATCCGGCCCGGAGAGTCGTTGTGGACTATTTCGCGACGGTATCGCGTTCCCATGCAGGCCTTGATGGATGCCAACGGACTGACAAGCACTTCGATCATCCATACCGGAAAACGAATTGTGATTCCCGTATCCTATGCCTCCAACAGATATCGCCACGGGTCTGTTCATGAAGGCTCCAATCGATGGATGCGGCACAGAATCCGCCGGGGCGAGTCCCTTTTTGCCCTGGCGAAAAGATTCCGGACAACCATTTCTGCAATCCGGAGCAAGAACCATCTTTTCGGGCGTTCTTTCCTAAGGGAAGGACAAACCATCATGGTACCGGCAAGATAAAACACCCATAGTGACGCTTATCTTTTCAATCCCATGGGGGCTCTTCGGAGCCCCTTTTTTCGGCGTTGAAATCGGGGTTGAGTCCAGGATGGACGGACCTGGGTTCGACACCGGAAACACACAAATCCTGATACCCGATAAAACCGGGGAACTTGAGAATCACCCCCCAAAGATCTGAGACAACTCTCATGCAAGAAGCAAAAACGGGGTCATTTTCCGAGTGACCCCGTTTTTGCCATTACTTTCCTGCCGGGAGAGGCGGGGGAGAGGCCAAGGGAGGGGGCGGAGACGATTCTGTAGGATTCTGCTTCCGTATGTATGCTTCAGCTTCTGATGCCCATGGAGAGCTGGGAAATTTTTTTTGCAGTTTCCGGTAGTTCAGGATGGCAAGCGCCGGCTGATTCAGGAGCTCATACACTTTTCCGATATTGTAATATGCGGCGTCAGCCAAGGTTTTTCCCGGAAACTTGATCACCTTCTGAAACATGGCAAGGGCCTGGTCATACTGCTTTGTGGACATGAAGGTCACACCCAGGCTCTCATAATAAAACGGCAGGATCTTGGTGTCTCCGGAATTTTTCTCCAGCCCTTCATGCAACCAGTTGACGGCTTTCTGGGGCTGACCCAACTGATTCTGGATCGAAGCGAGAAAAAGCGGCGCCACCTTTGCGCTGGAGGAATCCGGGTATTTCTTGACGACATCCTCGAACAACAGATCGATCTTGTTCAAGTCGGAATTCTTGTCCTGCATGCTTTTGGAAAACATTTGTTCTGCCTGCGTTTCGAGAGCAGCCGCTTTCTGTTCCGTCTTTTTCTTGTCGGAATAGATATGCGCCACCAGACCCACCCCGGCCAAAACCACCAGCCCAACAATTCCGGCAACGATTAATGGGTTTTTCTTGCGGTCGTCAAGGAAGCCGGGAAGATGGCTTCCCGCACTTCCATTCGGGAATGCATGAGGGGTGTGCGGGACCGGAGAAGATGGTGCCGCAGGTTGACCTGGTCCTTTTTTCCTGATTCTGTAGGCCACGAAATTAACCTTTCTTTTGATCAAACTGAAAGTGGAGGTGTCTGGGCAGGAGTGGCCTGTTATCCTTGATCTGGTCGATCAGGTTCCTGACGCCCGCCTCATCCATACCGGAAAACCATTTACCATCCGGATAGACCAGAACCATCGGTCCATATTCGCATTGGTCCAGACATCCGCTCTTGGTCACCATTATGTCACGTTCCAGCCCCTGGGAAGCAACGTAAGTCTGGGCCAGAATCTTCAATTCTTCGTTCCCTTTTCCCAGGCACTTGTTCCCTGTACAGAAGAACAGGTGATGGGTATATCGCAACAAGGTATCCAATGATCTGCTTTCTGTTTCCGATCCGGTTATCCGGAAGGCCCCAAGATCAGGGAGGGGTCAGCCCGGGATTTCCGCAACATCCCGGGGAAGAACTTTCTGGTACAACGGTGTCCGATGAAGTCTGCGACACCCCTTGTCATCCAGATGGGACTGGAATTCTTCCGGAAAATGGCGGACCAAAGTTTCGAGTGAATAGGCCGAAGCCGTTATGAGGCCACAGTTCCCCCGCCCCTTGATCATTTCAGAGATCCGCAGGATTCTTTGAACATGATCTCTTGAAGCTTTTCCGTCTTCAAAGAGATCCAGGAGCTGGTGCAGATTTTCCGTACCCATCCGGCAGGGCGGGCATTGTCCGCAGGACCCTTTTTCATAAAAATCCGCAAAATCCCTTGCCGTGGCGACTGGACAATCCTTGTCCGAAAGAACTATCACGCCACCGGATCCGATTCCGGACCCGAGACTCCTGAGCGCGTCATAGTCCAGCGGCACATCCAGATCCTTGGCAGGCAAAACCCCGAAAGACGGTCCTCCAGGATAGAAACTCGCAATCGTTTCTCCAGGAGGCGCCCCTCCTGCATAGTTTTCGACGAGAACGCGCAGGGGAGTTCCCAAAGGAAGCTCCACCACTATGGGTCGCATGACGGAACCGGTGACGGAAAACACCATTGTGCCGGGACTCTTTGGAAGGCCCCTTTTTTTGAACCACGACGGACCATGCCGAAAAATATGGGAAACATGGGCGTACGTCTCGACGTTGTTGACGACGGTAGGGCAGTTGTAAAGACCCCGGTCAGTCGGGTATCCGGGAGGTTTCGGCCGGGGCTTCGGAAGTCGGCCTTCCAGTGATTCGAGCAGGGCGGTTTCCTCTCCGGCAATGTAAGCGCTGGGACCAACAAATATTTCCAGGTCGAGGGAAAAAGGGGACCCCAGAATCCCGCTCCCGAGATATCCGGCCTCCCTGGCTTCATCGCGGGCCCTCACGAGAGCATCGATACCGGAGGGGAAACTGTCTTTCACGAACAGGAAAGCTTTTTGGGCCCCCACCGCGAAGGACGCGATGATCATGCCCTCAAGAATCTGGTGCGGGTTCGTTTCGATCAGGAAATGATCCTTGTGGCTTCCTGGCTCGCCTTCACTTCCATTGGCAACAACATACTTTTCCCTGATGCGGTGACCTGCGACCTTTTCCCATTTGACGGCCGTCGGGAATCCGCTTCCTCCCCGACCCCGGAGGCCAGCCTCCTTCAGCTCCTCTATTGTTTCCCGAGAAGAAAGGGTGGAAAGAACCCTTTCGAGTCCCCCATAGCCCCCTTGCGCCAGATAGGTTTGAATCCCGGTCCCTCCGTCGATGATTTCCTTCCGGATGAGAACAGGGTCGGGTCCGATGCAATAAGGAACCCCGTGCAACAGAGATGCCGCTTCCAAAAATTCCTCCTTGAAGATGGCCGCTAATCTATCAATACTAAGGTATTTGAATAATGTGGGTCAAATAAAACCCTCCTGTGTTTGAAGGGTTTTTATTTCCCCGCATCAATATTTTCTGGCCAGGACAAAAATGTTTGCATTTCGTCTTTTGGACTGCCAAAATCCTCAGATCTTTTCCGGAAAGAGAATAACCCCATTCTCTCCTCCCATCCTGATGTTACGAGGTATGAAACATGGACCGTCAATCCCCCCCGCTTGTAGGCGTCGTCATGGGCAGCTCAAGCGACTGGAAAATCATGAAAAAGGCTTCCGAGTGTCTTGAGTCGTTTGGTATCCCCCATGAATCCCGGGTCGTCTCGGCGCACCGGACACCGGATCTGTTGTTCGAATATGCCCAGAATGCCCAGAACAGGGGGTTGAAGGTCCTGATTGCCGGTGCCGGAGGGGCGGCCCATCTCCCTGGCATGCTGGCGTCGAAAACAACACTGCCTGTTCTGGGAGTTCCGATCCCTTCCACGGTGCTGAACGGTCTGGATTCACTCTTGTCGATCGTCCGGATGCCGACAGGCATGCCGGTCGGAACACTGGCGATCGGGGAATCCGGCGCTGAGAACGCGGCTCTTCTGGCCATCCGGATATTGTCTTTATCAGACAAGACCCTCTCCGACGAACTGGAAAAATATCGAGACTCTCTCCGGGAAAAAGTCCTGTCCACCGACCTCCAGAAAGAAAGTCAGAAATGATTCTCCCTGGGGCGACGCTGGGTGTGCTTGGCGGAGGCCAGCTGGGACGCATGTTTGCCATGTCGGCAAGGTCCATGGGTTATCGGGTTGTGACATGGGACCCGGATCCCCATTGCCCCGCGAAAGATTTTTCTTCCTTCCACCTGTCAGCCGGATTCGAAGATGAAGACGCTGTCAGGTACTGTCTGGACAACATGGATGCAGTGACAACGGAATTTGAAAATGTTCCAGCAAAGACACTTGAAAGGCTTTCCGAAAAACTCATCGTCACCCCTCCCGCAAAAGGTGTGGGCATATGCCAGGATCGGATCCGGGAAAAGACCTTTCTCTCAGGGCTGGGTTTTCCCGTCCCGGAATTTTTTCCCGTTACACAGAAAAAGGATATTGATTCGATCCCACCGGGGTTTCCTTTTCCCGCGCTTCTGAAAAGAAGCCGTCTCGGATATGACGGGAAGGGACAAATGCCCGTCGGTACCCCCGACGAAGCCGCCTCGATCTTTTCCGCATGGGGGGGTGTGCCATGCATCCTGGAAGAACGCGTTCTTTTTGACAAGGAAATCTCTGTCATCCTGGCAAGGAACAGGTCAGGCGCCATCCGTTATTTTCCTGTTTCAGAAAACAGACACAGGCAGGGGGTTCTGGAAATATCGGTTGCTCCGGCCAGGATACGAGAGGCCTTGGCCAAAAAAGCTATGGAAATCGCGGGATCCGTCGCAGAAAAGATGGAATATAGCGGGATTCTGGCTGTCGAACTGTTCTTGCTTCACGACGGCCGTTTTCTGGTCAACGAGCTTGCACCCCGACCCCATAATAGCGGTCATTTTACCCTGGACGCCTGTCTGACGAGCCAGTTCGAGCAACAGGTTCGGGTCCTGTGCGACATTCCGATGGGTGATTCGGCGCTTTCCATGCCGGCAGCGATGGGAAACCTGATGGGAGATCTGTGGACAAAAGGTGAACCGGACTGGGACATACTTCTGGAAAATCCCCGCCTGAAATTGCATTTGTACGGAAAATCGTCACCCCGGCCTGGTCGTAAAATGGGACATTTCACCATTTTGGGCAACCACCCTGATGATGCGTACGAAGAAGCCCTTGTTCTTCTCCAACGCCTTCAATCCCCTCTTTAAAAGGGGAGATCCGGGGAAAGCCGTTTTGTCAGGCCTCCCTCAAAAGAACTTCCCCTGCGTGTATATAGAGCTCGGGATCCATCAAACCTCCTATAAAGACCCTGTCTCCCCCACTGTTTCTCAAAACCAGCGTCGGACGGGTCTCTACCCCTTCCAGTCTTGCCAGTCCACCATCCTCGGACAATAGAGCCTTGTTTTCTTCGGTATTGACCATGGACTTCAGACGGAGAGGGTCCAACCCAACTGTATGCGACATCCCCTCGAGAACGGAAACTTCTCCAATGTTTCTGGCGTCTACAAACAAGGTCTTTCTCATCAGGGAAAGAAAAAGATCTCCTTTGGAAGGATCGATCGACTGGGCGGCCTTGACCCACAGACAGGCATCCTCAGAGGAGTGGGGAACCGCTCCTTTTTTCCAGGCCTCTGAACTGATCGGCTTTCCTGTAGCCAGCGATACCTTGTCAACTTTCGCGGCGAACTCGGCCGGCAAAGCCATCCCGTGGTGTTCCAGAAAACGGTCAAGATTCCGGTAAAGGGGCAACATCCTGTTCTCAAAAATCATGCGCCCGGAGAAATGATGACGGAATATCCCGATCGCTTCTTCGGCAGCAAAGCTCCACGAACAAACCGGATCCGTAAACCACCTTGCATGCAACAAGTCTTTTGAAAACTCCGGCATCTTGTTTTGGCTCATCGAATCCTCCCGTCCGGGTTAATAATGATGGTGTTTATTTGCCGATGTTCTGCCCACCGGGAGAACCTTTCACTTGTTCTTGTTCCTGTTCTATTTTCTGCAGTTTTTCCAGAAGATTCTGGGCCTTATGGATATTTTCCAGTAGGCTTTTGTCCTCAGGGCGGATCTCCTGAGCCCTTTTCCAGAAATAGATGGCCTTGTGAAGGTTTTGATCAGCAAAAGCCTGATAACCTTTTTCCGTCCATTTTTTCGCCTGTAGACCCAAAAGTGTCTTAAGGGAAAGGGCCTCGGGATCGACTGGCTTGAGGACGAATGCCTTTTTCAGATCCAGCATTGCATAATGGAATTTTTCTTCCGATATTCTTCTTTTTGTGAGATGGATATAGGCATCAAACAACACGCCTTTTTTCTCTTCCTTGTCCAAAAGGTCGTTCATCGTCGATTGCTTTATTGCGAGGAGTTCCTGATTTTCGCCGATCTCCCTTTCCAGAAATTTTTTGAACAGGCTGGTGGTGAGGGAAGGCGGTGGGGTTGTCAAAAATTCGGGGGAGCGCTTGAACACCGCTTCAAGCAGGAAGGACGCGTCGTCGGCATGCCCGGAGCGTTCAAGAGACTTGGCCCGGTCGATATCAAACAAGCTCCATCTTTTCAAGATGCGGGTTTCCCAGAGATTCCGCTCTCGGACGTTCCGGGTTTTTTCCAGTTCTGCAAGGGCCTGGGGAAAATTGCCTTCTTTTTCATCCTGCCGGATTTTGATGACCCAGTCCGGTGCAGGACTGACTTTTTTTGCTAACCGGTGATGGGCGGGAGGTGGTGCAGTTGTCTCCAGACAACCCGAAAAGAAAAGTCCAAAACAGGCGAGAAGAGAAAGCCTTGCGAAGAAAAAAGGGGAGGGCGCTTTCAGATCATCCAACAGACATGTTTCCTTAGTGGGCTGTGAACGGCAGGAAGTGAGTGACCATAACTGATTCCCGACCGGAGAGTGTCCTCCGGACATAGAGATTCATTTTTTTCCGATGAGCCTGCATACATGCACTTCCTTGTCCAGACCCTTGATCGGAATCGGATACCCTTCCGAAAAGGAAAACAGGTGTTTGACCCTTGAGGACAAATCCTGGCTGACCAGAATTTCCGATGGCTGGGCCAAAGCTTCAAGCCGTGAGGCCACGTTGACCGTTTGTCCTACAACAGTATACTCCATTCTCATCCCGGACCCTATATTTCCGACAATGCCGTCACCGGCATGGACCCCAATTCCGAAATCCGCTACAGGCAACCCTCTTTCCATCCGGTTTTTCGAACAGATCCTCACCTCTTCCCGAAGAGCCAGCGCACATTCCAGCGCGACCCGCGGATGTTCGGGAAGGAACTCGGGGATCCCGAACACGGCCATGAAACCGTCTCCCATGATATTGTTGACCGACCCCTGGAAATCAAGGATAACCCTGATGAGTGAGCCATAATATTCGTTCAGGATGGCAACGGTCTGTTCCGGAGACAAGATGTTGGACAACCGAGTGAAATCCCTGATATCGGCAAAAAGGACCACGACCTCCTGCCTGATTCCACCCAGGTGTATGAGATCCGGGTTGAGAATGATCCTTTCAGCCATGTCGTGTGAAACATAACGGATCAGGGCATTTTGCAGAAGCTCCTTGTGATGAAGCTCCTTGACCATCTGGTTGAACCCCTCCGTCAGGTCTCCCAATTCATCCCTGGAGGAAGGGACCAGTTGTATGGAGTAGTCCCCCCCCATCAGCGACTCTGTTGCCTGATGCAATGTTTTGATCGGCCGGGTCAGGAACCTGGATAGCAGGAAGGCTCCCCCGAGAGAAAGAATCAAACCAGCCATTCCCAGAACCAGAAACGACGAGAGAATTTCCTTCCGGATGGTCCGATAGGGCTTGTCAGAAAACACTATAGAAATCGTTCCGATGGGAACTTTGCCGAAAAAGACGGTTTTGCTCGCCAGCGCATAATTCAGGTCATTGAAATGATGAAAAAAAATCTTGTCTCCCTGCCTGAGGGAGGGAAGTGTTTTCAGAATCTCGGGATTCCGGGCGTTGAGGGAGTCTCCCAAAAGCTTTCCATCCTTCCCTCTCACGAAAATCTCTTTCACCCCGTTCTGCAGAGAAAAGGTTCTGAGCAAATCGTTGATTGTCAACTGGTCGTCACCCAGAACAGGGATAGCGACTGCGTGTGCCAACTGATCCAGAACCAGACGGCTCTCATTTTTCAAAATAAGAGTCACGCGTCTGACCATCTCCTTTTCAAGGAGCCAGTATCCTCCGACAAGAGAAATGAGGGAGACAGCCGAGGAAAGAAGAAAAATTTTTAGAAAGAGCCCTATGCGAAATGCTTTGCCCAATGGTAAGCCTGCAATCTTGTGGTAGGGGAGAAACCTGTGCGCGGGATGGAAGCCATCGAGTATAATGGACGGGAAGAAAACCCAGTTCCATCCTTTATTCATAAGCCTAGTAGAAAGATGGCGGATAATCAATGCTTTTCGGCATTGCTTTTCGGCATTGTTCGATTGAAAAAACTTATCGTGATTACAGGATGTCTGTTTGTTTTCTCCGTTCAGATCGCATTCATTCCCAAAATATGGGCCAAAACTCTCCCCCCCGATCCTTTGATTTCCATGCAGTCAAACAATTCATCCACAGGATTGGACTTTGCAAGGCCTGCATATACAGGATTTGATGTCCTACAGAAGGCCCAGAAAGACATCCAGCGAGATTTGGGATTACCTGAAAACACGCACAAGTCCGATACAACGGAAGATCAGAAGAGCCTGCATTCCGGCAACAGAAAACCTGTGGCTCATCCGCTCATTGCCGGAACATTTCTTTTCATCGGGTTTCTGGGTGTTTTGGCGTTTATCCTGATTGTCTACAGGGAATCTAGAAAGATTGTGTCCTACGAAAGGCCGAGAGAAGGGCAAAGATTTTACGAACAATCTCTTGAAAAAGGAAACATTCAGGATCACATGAACCGTGTGTTTCCGGACATCATTCCTTTACGGCTGATACCGAACTTGCCGGAACCTGGTTTAACCAGAAATGTGCTGAATACGAGGGAAGCATCGAGTATCCTGGCGGAGAGTCTGGACAGAATCCTGCAGTCGGTCCGGATGTCTTTGGGGAATTGGAAGGAGGATGTGGCCCTATCCATTTACCACTTCGAAGAACCTTCAGGATTCCTGTATCTCCTCTCCCGGTCATTGGGCGATAGGTATCCCCCAATCTTTGCGCCTCACCAGATCTCGAAGGCCAAGGCGGATGTCCTGGAGTATCCCTCACAACCTGAAAAAATCTCTGGGTCTTTTCCGGATGGAACAAAAGTCGAATCTTTTTCTTTTCCTTTTTTTGACTCGATGGGTTCCCGCTTCCTCTTGCTTGTTTCCTTTTGCGGGAATGCGTCTTTTCCTGACAATTGGAAAGAGGGCTTTAATCGCCTGACGGATGACCTGATCCCCTTTCTGGCGGACTACCCCCGAATGCGTTATTTGCCCGTCACATCGTCAAAAGATGAAAGCGGGTCTCTGGATTGTCGTGCGATCGAAAACAGAATGCTTGAGGAGATGGATAAGGGCAGTCGACTGAATATCCGGTTTTCGGTCTTGTTCATCAAGATACTGCCCGACAAGGAGGATCATGAACCCATGGAGAGCCTTTTTCATCGGCTGTTCGCGGCAAGGATGGCTCAGGTCATCCGGTCGAGTGATACCATGGTATCTCCACGGACAGGTTCATATATCGTTCTCCTCCCTGAAACCGGTCATACTGAAGCCCATTATGTCCTGGCGCGCGTCATGGATATCTTTGAAGATCAGAACCGCCATTTTGGAAATTCGGGGATGCGTTTTTTTTCATATCTCCGGGAGATACGTCCAGGCGAGGAGGAACATCCCGCTTCCATACTGAATCAGGGAAGCCGGTTCGACATCCCGTATCAAACACATGGAGACAAACGGAAGCGCAACGTTTCCGGGTCCATTTTTACCCCAACGTAAATGAGCATGCATAAGTGCCAGTTTTTCCGAATGATGAAAAATAGACTTATTTATCAATTAATTGAATAAAAATATATTTTTTACCTGATCAATATTGATTGAATTGACTTTTTAGAATCATCTGCCCATGGTATCCGGCTCCGATGATTCAGGAAGGAAACATCCTGTAAAACCGGGGATCTTCCTTGCATTTTTTTCATGAAGGGTGTATACAGTTGACCGATTCAAAATAAAGGGAGAGTTCAGCCGTTTGCACTTATAGATGATTGATGACGTTAGCGGACTGACTCTCGAATGGACCTGACCGGGTCCACAACCTTGTCTTCGGTCAATTTGGGGTTGTCTTAATCCGCAAGGAGGACACATTGAAGAAGGGGAGAGAGATGGGCAAAAACATCAACCAAAAATGGAAGGCATCCGCCAAAATGATTTCCCTTGGTCTGGGTGCCAGTCTTGTGTTGGGAGCCGGCATTCAAGCTCAGGCTGTCACTGTGTCCACCATTGCCGGAGCTTTTCATGAAAGAGGCGCCCTTGATGGTCCTGGACGCGAAGCCCGCTTCGAGTTTCCCCAGGGGATCGTTGCTGCCCCGGACGGGACTATTTATATTGCCGACACCGGCAATGACCTGATCAGGAAAATTTCCTCGAATGGTCTTTCGGCATCAACCCCCACACCTGCTCATTTGCGCCACCTGAATGTTGATGTCGAGAATGTTGCGGGGTCGGAACACAGAGCACGTTACCGTGATGGAGTTGGTCCCAATGCGCGCTTCAATAACCCTGAAGGCTTGGCGATTTCTCCTGACGGAAAAACCTTGTATGTGGCGGACTCCAGAAATAACATGATCAGAAAGATCGATCTGGCGACGAAAACGGTATCAACCATTGCTGGGCACACCTTCCCCAGTTCGGGAGACGGGGTCGGAAAATCAGCCGGATTCGAATCGCCTCGTGGTCTGGCCATTTCTCCTGACGGAAAAACCTTGTATGTGGCGGATTCAGGCAACAACATGATCAGGAAAATTGATCTGGCCACGAACACCGTGACGACACTGGCGGGTGCAGGGAAACTGACACCGGGTCATGCGGATGGGGTTGGCGCCCAGGCGACATTTCTGGAGCCCAGATCCCTTGCGATTTCGGCAGATGGCCAGGTTCTCTATATTGCGGATACCCGTAATGACCTGATCCGGAAAATGGTTCTGGCAACAAATTCTGTTTCAACTCTTGCAGGGCATGCCGGATTTCCGGGAACCCTGAATGGTCCCGGACCGGATGCCTACTTCTATCATCCAATCTCTATCTCTATCGACGGCAACAAGCTTTATGTCGCCGACGGCGCCAACGCCGATATCCGGATGATCGATCTCTCAACAGGTGTGGTTTCAACAGTGGCCGGCGCAACCTTGAATGGTGGCGTTCCGATTGCCGGACGCGAAGATGGCATGGGCGTGGAAGGGCATTTCCAGTTTCCTGGTGCTGTAACAGTTTTTCATGGAGTGCTCTTTGTAGCTGATACACCGGCCGATACGATCAGGGAAGTCAGTTTTTAAGCTCCCCTGAGAACTTAAAAAGGGAGGGGTTTCCCTCCCTTTTTTTTGCCAAAATCTTCCCCTATTCCCAAACCTCCACACCTTTTCTCCAGACCAAGCTTCCAAATGGATAACCCAAAAAATGGCGGCAGACCTGATATCTTGCCGTTACTTGTACCTGCAGGTTCCGAGTACAAGCTCGGAGACCCCCCCATCAGGGAAAACGCCTTTTCCTGCTGGGGAGAAGGTTGGGTCAGCATCGAAAACTCGATTCACCCTTCCGGGGGTCGGAGAACGAGGTGGTAAGATTCAAACAGACTAATGGAATTTGCTTCCCCAAACTGGAACGGATTTTCTATGCCCATCAGGATTTTTATCAAAACCATCGGGTTAATCAGCATTATTTTTTGGATGCATTTATCTGTATCCAGCCGTTCTTTTGGGGGTGAGCAACGACAATCCGGCTTCACTCCGAGATGGGGAGCTTC